>NZ_JADGLG010000009.1:0-61542 GCF_015235335.1 Neisseria sp. 19428wB4_WF04 | reverse complement strand
ATTGCAGCAGCTTTGCATGAGTATATTCATTATTACCACCACGACAGAACCAAGCTGAAATTAAAAGGACTGAGCCCTGTACAGTACAGGATTCAGCCCTTGAAAACCGCTTGATTAAGCTGTCTAAATTTTTTGGGGGGAGTTCATTCTCGGGCAGGCTTTGCCAAGCTGCGGTGGACGGTATTTTGGCAGAGCTTAAGCGATAAAGGCCCTCTGAAAGCTGGGATGCCTGTTTGGATAATGCGCCCGGCAGGCATTTTTGATACACGCTGTTTTATTGGTTCCGCAGAAACCGGGTTTCTTCGGAAACGGCGTTTCAGACGGCCTTTGCGGTTTTTGCCGAGGTTTTGACGGCATTGCAGTTTGCTTTGCCGGCTATGGTTTTGCGCTATAATTATATGCTTGAAACCGAGTTGAAGAAGCCGCATGAAAGAACATAAAGCCCGCAAACGTTTCGGACAGAATTTTCTGCAGGACACGCGTATTATCAATGATATCGTTCATGCCGTGCGCCCGCAGCCGGGTGATGTGGTGATTGAAATCGGCCCCGGTTTGGCCGCGATTACCGCGCCTCTGGCCGAAAAACTCGACAAACTGCATGTGGTCGAAATCGACCGCGACATCGTAGGCCGTCTGAAAACCCTGCCGTTTGCCGGTAAGCTGGTGATACACGAGGGTGATGTGCTGCAATTCGATTTCAACAGTGTGGCGGGTAAAAAGAAAATTGTCGGCAACCTGCCTTACAATATTTCTACGCCGCTGCTGTTTCGCTTGAGCGAAGTGGCAGATGATGTGGCTGAGATGCATTTTATGCTGCAAAAAGAAGTGGTTGAGCGCATGACGGCGGAGCCGGGCAGCAACGACTACGGGCGTTTGAGCGTGATGCTGCAATACTTTTTCGAGATGGAATCTTTAATCGAGGTGCCGCCGGAGTCGTTTTACCCCGCGCCGAAAGTCGATTCGGCGGTGGTACGCATGATTCCGGTCAAACACCGCATCGGCAAGGCCGAAGATTTCGGGCATTTCGCCGGGCTGGTGAAACACGCGTTTGCCCAACGCCGCAAAACCATACGCAACAATCTCAAAGGCATCGCCGCCGATGAAGATTTGCAGGCCACAGGTATCACCCCGAAAGAGAGGCCGGAGCATATCGAGGCCGGAAAATATGTGGTGCTGAGCAATTATTTGGTGCAGCAGGCCGTCTGAAACCGTAAGTTTTTATTTTTTAGGAGCGGATATGAAATATGTTGGGGCTTTTCTTGCTTTATTGTCGGCTGCCTGCATGAACCCCAATGATGCTTTTTTTCAAAACCACCGCTATAAAATGATACAGGCCGAGCTGGGCGGCGGCGGGGCTGTTTTCCGGTATGGTTATCCTAAAAAGCCCGATCATGATTTGCTGGTGAACCGAATCCGCGTGCCGGCGGCGCAGCAGGCGGGGGTTATCAAGGAGTGGTTCGTTAAAGAGCAGGGTTACCGCAAGCACGACTGCACTTTGCAAAAAGCGCAAAGCAACGGCATCACTTATTACACCTGCGATGCCGAAAAAGGGTTTAAAGGCGTACATTTTGTGGTGTATGTTGCGAATGTGAAAGCCGACAGCGTTTATATCAAAGTTTACCGGAGCATCAATAAACCGCCCACCGGGGCGGAGCTGGAAAAACTGGTGACGGATTTGAATCAGTTTTACCCTTAAACCAATCAGGCGGCCTGAGGCCGTCTGAAAAAAAGAATATCGAAACCATGATTAAATTCAAAAACGTACACAAGCATTTTAAAGACCTTCACGTGATTAACGGCGTGAATCTGGAAGTGGGGCAGGGCGAAGTGGTGGTGGTGTGCGGGCCTTCGGGCAGCGGCAAATCCACCCTTATCCGCACCGTAAACCGGTTGGAAACCATCGACAGTGGCGAAATCTGGGTGGACGGCATGAATGTGGCCGATCCGAAAACCGATTTGAACAAAGTGCGCGCAGAGGTGGGGTTTGTGTTTCAGAGCTTTAACCTTTATCCGCATCTGAGCGTGTTGGAAAACATTATCCTCTCGCCGATGAAGGTGAAAAAACAAAGCCGCGCGCAGGCCGAAAAAAAGGCGATGGCGCTGCTTGAGCGTGTAGGTTTGTCGCTCAAAAAAGATGCCATGCCCGGCCAGCTTTCAGGCGGCCAGCAGCAGCGGGTGGCGATTGCGCGCGGGTTGGCAATGGAGCCGCGCGTGATGCTGTTTGACGAGCCGACTTCCGCGCTCGACCCCGAAATGGTGGGCGAGGTGCTGCGGGTGATGAAAGATTTGGCCGAGAGCGGCATGACCATGATGTGCGTTACCCACGAAATGGGTTTTGCCCGCGAAGTGGCCGACCGCGCCGTGTTTGTCGATCACGGTCAAATTATCGAAGATGCCGACCCCGATGCGTTTTTCACCAACCCGAAACACGAGCGCACCCGGCAGTTTTTACAGCAGGTGATGAAGCATTAGGCGGCAGGGTGCGGCACCCCGGCAGATTCTGCCCAAAACCGATGCAAGCCTCAGGCGGTATGGAAAGTATGGAGCCGGCTCTGCTGCTTCGCGGCGTACAAAGCCGTTTTCTTTCAAGCAAAACACAGCCATGCCGTAACGGAAACAAAGGGGTTTCACCATGCGGTACGGCGCATCGATTTGACTGTTGATGGGTTTGGGCGTGCTGTCTGCATGGCTTGGGGTTTGTGCTTGCCGGAAATGTGTCTGCCACGATGCGGTGTGATGCGGTGTAAGAAAAACGGGGTAAAGGCCGTCTGAAAGAGAAGAGTTTCAGGCGGTTTGCCTGCGGCGTTAAATGATATTGGATCGGCGGCGGTGTTCCGGCCGTCTGAAAGGTAGGCAATGAAAAAATTTTGTTATTTTTTGGCGGCTTTTTTTGCACTGGCCGGCATCGCGCGGGCAGAAATCGATGCTTCCAAACTGCTGCCGCCCGAAAAGGCGTTTGTGCCGATGGTGAATGCGGGTGCGCAAGGCATCAGCGTGCAGTTTGCCGTGGCTGACGGCTATTATATTTATCAGTCGAAAATTGCGGCGGAAACCACGCCGGCGGGGCTGCTGGGCATGCCGAAATTCAGCACCGGAGAAGTGAAGGAAGACGAGTTTTTCGGCCGGCAAACCGTTTATTACCGTGCCGCACAGGTTGATTGGCCGTATGCCGCAGCGGCGAAAAACTACCGGCTGGTGTTGAAATACCAGGGTTGTGCCGATGTGGGCGTGTGTTACCCGCCTGTGGAAACGGCGTTTGAAATCAATGGTGAAGGGCTTTACCGTCCCGCTTCAGACGGCGCAAGCCCCTTTCTGCAGCCGCCGGCTTCAAAGCGCACCAAACCTGAGGCTGCGCCTTCAGAGAGCCGCTTCAGGCTCTCGTGGGACACATTGAACGCCAACCTGTTGGCGTTTTTTCTCGCGGGGCTGGGCTTGAGCTTCACGGCTTGTATGTATCCGCTGCTGCCGATTGTGTCGGGCATTGTGGTGGGCGACAAACACACCGGCAAGGGCAGGGCGTTTGTGCTCTCGGCCGTGTATGTGCAGGGTTTGGCACTCACCTATACCGCCGTGGGCGTGATGGCGGGGCTGACGGGCGCGCTGCTGACCGTGTGGTTGCAGCAGCCGTGGGTGGTGCTGGCAGCGGCAGCGGTGATGGTGGTGTTGGCGTTGTCGATGTTCGGCGTGTTTACCGTGCAGCTGCCCGCATCAGTGCAGGGCTATTTCCAAAACCAAAGCAGCAAACTCTCGGGCGGCAAAATCGCTTCAGTGTTTGTGATGGGTATGCTTTCCGCGCTGATAGTCGGCCCCTGCGTGGCGCCGCCGCTGGCATTTGCGCTGGGCTATATCGGTCAAACGGGCGACGGCCTGCTCGGCGGTTTGGCACTGTATGCCCTGGCTGTGGGCACAGGTGTGCCGCTGATGGCGGTGGGCACGTTCGGCGGCCATATTCTGCCGAAAGCGGGCGCGTGGATGAACGGTATCAAATATGCGTTCGGCTTTATTCTGCTGGCGGTGGCGGTGTATTTGGCCACACCGTTTCTGCCGTATGCAGCCGTGGTTGCACTTTACACATTATTGATGATTGTGCCGGCCGGCCTGCTGCTGGTTCAGACGGCCAAAACCGCCGGCCGTCTGAAAAGCGCAAGTGCGCTGTTGGGCGCATTGCTGCTGCTGGGCGGCTTATGGTTTGCCTATCAGAGTGCCAACCGGCAAACCACCGCGCTGCACCATTTTCTCACCCTGATGCCGCCGGCTGCCGCAACAGAGGGCGCGCACGGGCGGGTTCACACCGATGTGGCGCAACTGAAGGCCGACATGCAGGCAGCTTTGCAGCAAAACCCCGCCAAGCCGGTGTTGCTGGACTTCTACGCCGACTGGTGTATTTCGTGCAAAGAAATGGCGGCCTACACGCTCAACCAACCGCAGGTGCATGAGGCGGTGGATATGCAGCGCTTTTTCCAAATCGATGTAACCGCCAACACGCCCGAACATCAGGCACTGCTCAAAGAATACGGCCTGTTCGGCCCGCCCGGCGTGTTTGTTGTCCGCGCAGACGGCAGCCGCAGCGAAGCCCTGCTGGGCTTTGTGAAACCCGAAGCATTTATCGAATGGTACCGGCAAAACGAAAACTAGCCGGGGGGGGATATGGCCAATCTGCTTGGAAACAATCAAGCGTTGGCTGTTTGCCGCGCTGTGTATAGCCTGCAGTGTTACCCGGTGCCGGTATGGACAGGCAGGCTGGGGCGCCTGCACCATGCCGGGTTTGAGACAAATATTTTGTTTTAAAAACCATCATCAACAACCGCCCGGGTTTGGCGGAAGGCAGAAGCGTTTTCCCGCAGTATTGCAGCAGCCGTGTTCACCAGGCCGTCTGAACTGTTCAGACGGCCTTCGGCTTAACGGCACGGTATGCCAAATATAAGGTTCCCAACACGAAGGCTTGGTTTGCGGCGTTTGGGATTTTACCCGGGCAGGGCGGTGGGGCAATGTGCGGCAGCGGTATGCTTTATTGCCCTGTGAAAAACTTAAGGCCGTCTGAACTGTTCAGACGGCCTTTGGGCATTTTCCGGCAGACCGGGATAGGGCGGTGTCAGATATCCACTTCTGCCGTATCTCCTTCGGCTTCCATCCACGCACGGCGGGCGGCGGCTTCACCTTTGCCCATCAGCTTCACGAAAATGCCGTGGGTGGCTTCGAGTGCATCATCGGGAATCTTCACCCGCAGCAGTCGGCGGGTGTCGGGATGCATGGTGGTGTCTTTGAGCTGGTCGGGGTTCATTTCGCCCAAGCCTTTGAAACGGCTGATGGAATAGGCCGTTTCTTTTACGCCTTCGCTTTGCAGACGCTCCAGAATGCTGTCGAGCTCGCCCTGGTCGAGGGCGTAGAGTTTGCGCGCGGGCTTGCTTTTACCTTGCGCGTTTACGTCCACACGAAACAGCGGCGGCTGGGCAACATAAATATGGCCGTCTGAAACCAGCTTGGGAAAGTGGCGGTAAAACAGCGTGAGCAGCAGCACCTGGATATGCGAGCCGTCCACATCGGCATCCGACAAAATGGCGATTTTACCGTAACGCAGGCCGCTCAAATCGGGGTTGTCGCCGGCGCCGTGGGGATCCACGCCGATGGCAACGGAAATATCGTGGATTTCGGCATTGCCAAAGAGTTGGTCGGGGTGGATTTCAAAGCTGTTGAGCACTTTGCCGCGTAGGGGCAGAATGGCCTGGGTGGCTTTGTCGCGCGCGAGTTTGGCCGAGCCGCCGGCCGAATCTCCTTCCACTAAAAACAACTCGTTTTCGCGGATGTCTTCGCTTTCGCAGTCGGTGAGCTTGCCGGGCAACACGGCCACGCCGCTGCTTTTTTTCTTTTCGATTTTTTTCACCGAGCGCATCCGCGCCTGCGCCTGCCGGATGGCAAGTTCGGCGATTTTTCTGCCGGCCTCTACGTTTTGGTTGAGCCACAATTCGAGCGGGTCGCCCGACACGGCAGCCACCAGTTTGAGCGCATCGCGGTTGGTGAGTTTGTCTTTGGTTTGGCCTTGGAACTGCGGGTCGAGCACGCGGGCAGACAACACGAAGGCCACGCGCCCGAACACATCATCACTCTGCACTTTCACGCCGCGCGGCAGCAGATTGTGGTGGTTGATGAAGTTGTTTACCGCGCCGAACACGGCCTGTTTCAAGCCTGCTTCGTGGGTGCCGCCCAGCGGGGTGGGAATCAGATTGACATAACTTTCGCTGTTGCACGCGCCTTCTTCCAGCCAGGTGAGCGCGAAAGCCGCGCCTTCGCCGGCGGCAAAATCGCTGTTGTGGCCGTCTGAAAGATAATTTTCGGCGGCAAACACCGGCACGGCTTCCTGCGCTTCGCCGATAAGGTCGGCAAGATAACTTTTCAGGCCGTCGGGGTAGTGCCAGGTTTGCGTTTGCGGCTCCGCCGTGCCTTTGGCGGGGCGGGTGAGCGACACGGTAACGCCCGGCAGCAGCACTGCTTTGGCGCGCAGCAGCCGTTCCAACTCGGCAATGCTGTAATTCGGGCTTTCGAAATATTTGCCGTTGGGCCACACGCGCACCTCGGTGCCGGAATCTTTTACCGCGCATTTGCCGGTTTCGTGCAAAGGCTCGATGACATCGCCGCCGGAAAACACGATGCGCCGGATTTTACCCTCGCGCTTAACGGTTACTTCCAGGCGGTTGGAAAGCGCGTTGGTTACCGACACGCCCACGCCGTGCAGGCCGCCTGAAAAGGCATAGGCGCTGCCGCCGTCTTTTTTGTTGAACTTGCCGCCCGCGTGCAGGCGGGTAAAAACCAATTCCACCACCGGCACACCTTCGGCAGGGTGCAGGCCGACAGGAATGCCCCGACCGTTGTCTCGCACCGAAAGCGAGCCATCGTGGTGGATTTCCACATCAATGCGCGTGGCAAAGCCGCCGAGTGCTTCATCGGCGGCATTGTCGATCACTTCCTGGCAGATGTGGGTGGGGCTTTCGGTGCGGGTGTACATGCCCGGGCGTTCTTTTACCGGCTCCAGGCCTTTGAGTACGGTGATGCTCGATTCGCTGTATTGGGGTATGGTCATGGCGGGTATGGGGTGGGGACAGTCGGGCAGGATTTTAGCATAGATAGCCGGAACGGTTTCAGACGGCCTGTTTCTTTATCACAGGCCAGGTACCCCAGGCCGAGGTCTTTGCAAAATTCTTTTCGACACCTTAAAACACTTGCGTCATGCCCGGGCTTGATTCAGGCATCTGTTTGTTTTATAAGAGAAAGAGATACTCGGGTCAAGCCCGAGTATGACGAAATATAAATAAATTCAGGATTAAAACGGTTTTTTTGCAAAGGTTTCAGGCCGTCTGAAAGCAGTTTTTAACGTGTTGCCGGTAAAACGTCCATTTAGTTTTTGCCGGTGTATTGCTGCAACAGTTCGCGGAATGCCGCGCCGGTTTCGGGGTGTTTCAAGCCGTAGGCAATGGTGGCTTCGAGATAGCCCAGCTTGCTGCCGCAGTCGTAGCGGGTGCCTTCGAAGGCGTGTGCCAGCACAAATTCGTGATCGAGCAGGCGGGCGATGCCGTCTGTGAGCTGGATTTCGTTGCCCGCGCCGCGCGGTAGGTTGGTGAGCAGGTCGAAAATGCGCGGGGTGAGAATGTAGCGGCCGACCACGGCCAAATTGGAAGGTGCCTCTTCGGGCTTGGGTTTTTCGACAATATTGGTGATGCGTTTGTAGTTTTTGAGGTTTTCTGTTTCTACAATGCCGTAGGAGCCGGTTTGGGCGGGATCCACCGTTTCCACGCCCAACACGCTGTTGCCGGTTTGGTTGTAGATATCGACCATCTGTTTGAGCGCGCCTTGCGGGGCATCGATTAAATCATCGGCCAAAATCACGGCGAAAGGGTTGTTGCCCACGGCGGCGCGGGCGCACAGCACGGCGTGCCCCAACCCTAAGGCTTCGGCCTGGCGGATATACAGGCAGGTAATTTGGGGCGGCAGAATGTCTTTAACGTGTTCGAGCAGTTTGTTTTTATTGCGCTGCTCCAGCTCGGTTTCGAGTTCGTAGGCTTTGTCGAAGTGGTCTTCGATGCTGCGTTTGTTGCGGCCGGTAACAAACACCATTTCGGTGCAGCCTGCCGCCACGGCTTCTTCTACGGCGTATTGAATCAGGGGTTTATCGACAATCGGCAGCATTTCTTTGGGGCTGGCTTTGGTGGCGGGCAGAAAGCGGGTGCCCATGCCGGCAACGGGGAATACGGCTTTTTTAATCGGTTTGATCATGTGTTGCTCCTCGAATTAATGGGGAATGTACCGTCATACGGTGCGGCCTGAGCCTGCCTAAAATTCACAGGCCGTCTGAAAAACGGCGGCTGTGCTTTAACGTAACGGATTTTACTGGTTTGCGGCAGGGGCGGATAGGTCGGATTCATTTGCCGCTATCCAGCAAAGCCTTCAGTTGCGCTTCATCCAACACCGCAACGCCCAAGGCCTGCGCTTTTTCGAGCTTGCTGCCCGCTGCTTCGCCCGCCACCACATAGTCGGTTTTTTTCGACACGCTGCCCGAAACTTTACCGCCTGCGGCTTCAATCAGGGCTTGAGCTTCATCGCGCTTGAGCGTGGGCAGGGTGCCGGTGAGCACGAAGGTTTTGCCCGCCAGCGCGGCGGGGCCGTCTGAAACCGTGTTTGGGTTTTCAGACGGCATCCCGTTTAAAAATGCTTCGATGCTGTGCAGCAGGGCGAGGTTTTCAGGCCGGCTGCGCCATTGCTGCCATTGCGCGGGCAGTGCGTTGTCGTTTATCAGGCCGGCCATGCTTCTGCCGGCCAAATCCCACAGTGCGGCGGCGCGGGTTTCGCTGGTTTTGTAGCCGCTCAGGCGGGTGAGCCATTTCTGCGGTTGGGCATATTGTGAAAGCGGCAGGGTAACGGGCTGGTTTTTTGGCGACACGCCGGCAGCCAGCAGTTCGTCTATCATGGCCTGCTGCCCGGTTTGGGCGAAAAATCGGGCAATGGAATGCGCCACCACGGTGCCGATGTCGGGCAGGCAGGCCAGCAGCGGCTCGGGGACGCGGCGCACTGTTTCGAGCGTGCCGAACGCCTGCGCCAGTGATTTGGCGGTGCGCTCGCCCACATGGCGTATGCCCAGCGCAAACAGAAAGCGCGCCAACTCGGGCTGTTTGCTCGCTTCGATGCCGGCGAGAATATTTTCAGCCCATTTGACGGGCGGCTGTTTTTTGCCGTTTTTGCGGCCGTCTGAAAGCGTTTCGCCGCCGTTTTCCGGTTGTGTTTCGCTTTTGTCGGCGTTTTCTTTCATCTGCTGCAGGGTGGGAATATCGAGGCGGTATAAATCGGCGAAATGTTTCACCCAATCCTGCGCCACCAGCTGCTCGATTTGCCGCTGCCCCAGGCCTTCGATGTCCATTGCTTTGCGCGAGGCGAAGTGGATCAGCCCCTGTGCGCGTTGGGCGCGGCACAGCATGCCGCCGCTGCACCGTGCCACCGCTTCGTCTTCTTCGCGCTCGATGCCGCTGCCGCAAATCGGGCAGTGTCTGGGCAGGCAGTATGGCGGGTAAACGGGTTCGCTGCGGCTTTCAGACGGCCCCGCAAACATATCGCCCTGCAGGCCGTCTGAAACGGCGGCGGCTTCGTGCATCGGGCGGCGCTCTAACACCACGCGCACCACTTCGGGAATCACATCGCCCGCGCGGCGAACCACCACGGTGTCGCCCACCCGTACGTCTTTGCGCTGCGTTTCGCCTTCGTTGTGCAGGGTGGCGTTGGTAACGGTTACGCCGCCCACAAACACCGGCTGCAGGCGGGCAACGGGCGTGACCGCGCCGGTGCGCCCCACCTGCACATCGATGGCTTCCACCACGGTGAGGGCTTCTTCGGCGGGGAACTTGTGTGCAACGGCCCAGCGCGGTGCGCGCGAAATAAAACCCAATTTCTGCTGTTCGGCCAGGCTGTTTACTTTCACCACCATGCCGTCTATTTCATAGGGCAGCTTGGGGCGTTGCTGCTGCATGGCTTCGTAAAACGCCAACGCGCCGGCGATGTCGGGGAATACGCCGTAATGGCCCTCGGGCAGGCTGAAGCCCAGTTTTTTCAAGTATTCCAGCTCTTCAAAATGGGTGGCGGGCGCAAAGCCGCCTTCGCGGCGGGCGATGGCGTAGGCAGAAAAGTGCAGGCGGCGGCGGGCGGTGATGCGCGAATCGAGCTGGCGCAGACTGCCGGCGGCGGCGTTGCGCGGGTTGGCAAACAGTTTTTGGCCGGCGGCGGCCTGCTGGTGGTTCAGGGCGGCAAAATCGGCTTTGAGCATCATCACTTCGCCGCGCACTTCGATGAGTTCGGGCACTTGATCGCCGTGCAGCCTGAGCGGCACGTTGGCGATGGTTTTCACATTCGGGGTAACGTTTTCGCCCACCGAGCCGTCGCCGCGCGTGGCGGCGCGTTCCAGCACGCCGCTGCGGTAGAGCAGGCTCACGGCCAGCCCGTCAAATTTCGGTTCGACAACATATTCGGGCTGCCGGCCGCCCAGGCTGCCGCGCACGCGCCCGTCAAACGCATACATTTCGGTATGGTCGAACGTGCCGCTTTCGTGCTGCGGCGAAAAAGCGTTGGAAAGCGAGAGCATCGGCACTTCGTGGCGCACGCTCTCAAAACCTGCCAGCGGCTCGCCGCCCACGCGCAGGGTGGGGCTGTCGGGCAGGCGCAAATCGGGGCGGGCGGCTTCAAGCGTTTCCAGCTCGCGAAAGAGCGTGTCGTATTCGGCATCGGGAACGCTGGGGGCATCAAGGGTGTAGTATTCGTAGGCGTAGCGGTTGAGCAGGCCGGTCAGTTCGCGGATGCGGAGGGCGGGATTGTCCATAAGTTGGGGCCGTCTGAAAATAAAATTTTGAAAATCAAGATAAAGGTTTTTCAGACGGCCGGGTGTGTGAAAGGCCGTCTGAAATAAAACGGGCTGTGTAAGCTGCCCGGTTGTCGAAACATCGGCCGGATATCCGGGCGGGATTCAGCGGTTTTGCGTTTCGGGGGGGGGGGCCGTCAATCTAAAATAATAAAACCAATAATAAAACCGCGCGGCTCTGCTTTGTTTCGTTCAAAGGGAGTGTTTGGCGGCGGAGCCGGTTTGGTGCTGCCCTATGCGGGCGGTGCCGGGTTTCGTTCTGTGCCGGCTTGCTGTGTGCGGATGGCCGGGGCGGCGGCAGGCATGGCGGCGGGGAAGCGGGTTTTGCAAGGGCTTCGGGATAAGGCTGCCGTAAAAAGCGGGCGGTGCTGCGGCAGGGGTGCGCTTATGCTTCTGCCACTGCAAATGCCAGCACCAGGCCGCCTTCATCGCTCATGCTCAAATGCACGCGCCTGATGCCTTTTTCTTGCAGCCATTGCTGCAAATCGGGCTCGCAGATAAATTCGGGCTTGCCCAGCCCGTCGTGCCCCACGCCGATGTTGCGCAGGCTCACGGGCGAGCGCAGGCCGGTGCCTACGGCTTTGGCGAAGGCTTCTTTGGCGGCAAAGCGTTTGGCGAGAAAGTTGGCCGGCCTGCCCGCCTGCGGGTATTCGAGCAGTTCGATGCGGCTGAGCAGGCGCGCTGCGAAGGCGCGGCCGTATTTTTTGTGCAGTTTCTCGATGCGCTCCAGCGCAACGATGTCGGTGCCGGTTCCGTAGATCATGGGGTTTCCTTTTTCCTTTGCGGGTTTTCAGACGGCCTCAATAGGGCAGCGGGCGTGCTCTGAATATGGCTTCTTTCATCTGCCGTATCGCGGCGGGCAGGCCGATGAACACGGCTTGGGCAATCAGCGAGTGGCCGATGTTGAGCTCGCAGATGGCGGGAATGCTGGCAATCGGGGCAACGTTATGGATGGTGAGGCCGTGGCCGGCATTGACAACCAGCCCCAAACTGCTGCCGAAATCAGCACCTTCTTCGATGCGCTGCAATTGCATCGCGCGTGCCTGCGGGGTGGCGGCATCGGCATAGGCACCGGTGTGCAGCTCGATAACGGGCGCGCCCACGTCGCGGGCGGCCTGGATCTGCGCTTCATCGGCATCGATAAACAGGGAAACGCGGATGCCCGCTTCGGTGAGGGTTTGGGTGAAGGCGGCGATTTTGTCTTGCTGCGCCAAAACGTCGAGGCCGCCCTCGGTGGTGATTTCTTCGCGTTTTTCGGGCACGATGCACACGTCTTCAGGCATCACTTTCAGGGCGTTTTCGAGCATTTCTCCGGTGAGTGCCATTTCGAGGTTCATGCGGGTGCGGATGGCGTTTTTGATGGCGGATACATCGGCATCTTTGATGTGGCGGCGGTCTTCGCGCAGGTGCAGGGTAATCAGGTCGGCACCGTGGGTTTCGGCAATCAGCGCGGCTTCGAGCGGGCTGGGGTAGGGGGTGCCTCGGGCATTGCGCAGGGTGGCGATGTGGTCGATGTTTACGCCTAGTAACATATATGGTTCCTTTTTTACCGGCGTTGGGCCGGGTGTTCGAAAATAAAAATGATGCAGCGCGGCTTTTGGCTCGAAGAGCAAGATTCCGCAAGCAGCCGAAGCAGAAACATAACCGGTTTCGCGCTATAGCCGGCCGTCTGAAAATAAAACGGCGGCGGCATCGGTTTGTCTGTGTTGCCCGCAGCCCGGTGTTTATTGTAGCGGACGGGCTGTATGCGCGGGCTGTGCGTTTTGCCGCTCGGTTTCATTCTGGCTTTGAACGGCTGTATTTTTTCAGACGGCCTGGCGGGCGGGCAAAAGATTCAGGCCGTCTGAAACGCCTGCATCTGCTGCAATACCTGCCGCGATTTGATGCCTTCTGGCAGGCGGAAATCCAACAGCATACGGGTGAGCTTGAGGGTTTGCTGCAAACTTTCGCCGTTGTCGAAAATGCCGTTGCGCAGTTGGATTAAGGTGCTGCCGTCCACCGCCACGCCCTGCGCTTCGTGTTGCGGCAAGCCGCCTGCCTGTGCCAGCGGCAGCGGGGCGTGTTCGGGGCGCAGCCAGTAAGTTTGGCCGGCGGCAACGGGTTGGCCGTGTTCATCGTTTTGCAGATCGGGGGCGAAGCCCAGCCCGGTGAGCAGCGTCCACTCGAAGCGGCGCAGGGCGGCAACATGGTCGGGTTCTGTGCAAACCGAACGCATCAGGGTGTGGAGTGCGTCATATAGGTCGGGGTGCGGGTCTTCGCGGGCGGTGAGCCGGTATATCAGCTCGTTGGCATACAGCCCGCTGAACAGGGCGCGCCCCTGCGGCTGCCGCCAGCCGCCCAGCCATTCGGCGCGGTGCAGGGTTTTTAATTCTTGGGAACCATACCACGATGCGCTCACGGGCACAAACGGCACCAGCACACCGCGCAATTCGCTTTGGCGGGTGCGGGCGCTGCGGGCGAGCAGGGCTACGCGCCCGTAGCGGCGGCTGAACATTTCCAGCCGCAGGCTGCTTTCGCGCCAGGGCTTGGCGGTGAGCAGGAAGGCGGGCTCGTGGTTGATGCGGTGGGTTTGGGCGGGCATATCGGTTTATTTAGTTTATATATTATTAGTATATTTGTTTTGGCCGAGGCCGTCTGAAGCCTTTTCAGACGGCCTCGGATAGGGTTTGTTGCCAATCCGCTTGATTTTCGATAGAGGGCGGCAGGCCGTTACAGACAGTGCGGCAAGGCGTGGCAGCAGGCAGCGGAAACAGTGGAGCCGTTATTATAGGGTGTGCCTGCTCAGTGCGGCGTTGCCGCACTGTCTGCAACGGCCTGCGGTTTGCCGCCTTGTGTCGGAAAGGTGTGAATCCATGAATTTGCTACCTGTGTTTTTCCAGCCATACCCCGCTCTCGATATGGGGGGTAAACGGAAACTGGTCAAACAGTGCCATGCGGCGTATGCGGTGGGTTTGCGCCAGTGTGTCGAGGTTGGCGAACAGGGTTTCGGGGTTGCACGAAATATAAACCACATGGTCGAACTGCTGCACCAGCTTCAGGGTGGCGTTGTCGAGGCCGGCGCGCGGCGGATCAACGAAAATAGTGGAAAAGCGGTAGTCGGCCAATGCGATGCCTTGTTCTTGCAGACGGCGGAACTTGCGGGCGCCGGTGTAGGCTTCGGTAAATTCTTCGGCCGACAAACGGGCGATTTTCACGTTGCCGCTGCCGTTGGCTTCTATATTCCATAACGCGGCCTGCACCGAAGTTTTCGACACTTCGGTGGCCAAAACTTTGTCGAAACTGCGCGCGAGCGGCAGGGTGAAGTTGCCGTTGCCGCAATAGAGTTCCAGCATATCGCCGCCCAAAGGCCGCGCCACGCTGCACGCCCAAGCGAGCATTTTTTCGCAGACGGCGGCATTGGGCTGGGCGAAGCTGCCTTCGTATTGGCGGTAAACGAAAGGCTGCCCTTCCACATGCAGTTTTTCGGTAACGAAATCCTGCTTTAACACGATTTTCTGGCCTTTGCTGCGGCCGATCACGGCGATGCCCAGCTCGTTTTGCATCGCTTCGGCGGCGGTGCGCCAGGCTTCATCGAGCTTTTTGTGGTAAACCATCGTTACCAGCATTTCGCCGCTCAGGGTGGCGAGAAATTCCACCTGATACCAGCGGTTCCTCAGCACGCTTTCGCGGCCGGCGGCAGCGAGCAGGCGCGGCATCAGGCAGTTTATGGTTTCGCAGGCGGGGGGAAAGCTGTCGCAGCGGCGCATGGTTGCCCCGCCGGCTTTGCGTCCCTGCTCAAACATGGCGTAAAACATGGTTTGGCCTTCGTGCCAAACTCTGAATTCGGCGCGCATGCGGTAGTGCTGCCGGGGCGAGTCGAACACTTCCAAACCGGGCACGGGCAGCGGCGAGGAGAGCTGCCCGATGCGGCGGATTTTTTCGTTTAGCTGTTGCCGGTAGGCGGATTCGGTCATGGTTGGGGCCATCGTGGGAAAGAGGGCGATTATATAGTGGAAATATGGTTTTTTCGCTTGCGGGCAGCTTGTTTTCAGACGGCCTGTAAGGGAGGGGCTGTCTGAAAAAACCAACATTGGTTTACAGCCAGCCATGGGGCGAGACGGGCCGGTTGTCGAGCAGTTTGATAAATCCGGCCACCACGCGGTAGATAAACCATACGCTTGCCGCGAGAATAACCGCAAAGCCGATGAAGATAAATACCGTGAGCCAGCCGATGAGCATACCCAGCAGGGTGTACCAAAAAGTTTTAATCAGATATTGCGCATGGCTGTGGTAAACCGTGCCCGCCATTTCACCGCGCTTCAAATAGGCCATAATCACGCCCACCAGCGCGGTGATGCCGTTAACCAGCGACAGGGCGTAAAGGGCGTAGATGATGATGGTGTAGGTACGCAGGCTGTCGCCCGGCGCGGGGCTGTTGTGTTCGATAACATTGTTGCTCATGGCAGTTTCCTTTTTTGGTTGGATTGCGGGCGGAGGCAGGTTGGAACAGCCGGCCGGCACGCCTGTTATTATAAAGTAAGCGGGCGCCGTTGTTGCCCGTCATCGGCGCAAGAGGCAGCGGCCGCCGTTTCGGCCGCACGGGCCGGTCAGGGTAAATCTTTACTTGTTTTGAGTTATTTTTTCAGACGGCATAAAACAAAAGCCAAATCAACGGCATAAAAATGCAGGCGGCGCAGTTTGCACGCCCAGCCCCGTTTTGCGGTGCGGAAATGCCAAGACACGGAACTTTTTATCTGTTATGGTTGCCTAACACCCATCTGTGCCGAGAGGCGCATTGAAATCCAACATTAACGGAGTAACTTTAATGAAAGCAAACTTGAAAATCATCGTTCCCGCCCTGGCTGCGGCAACTGCATTGAGCGCCTGCGGTATGTTCGGCAAAGACAAGCCCAAAGCCCAGCCCGCCCCCGCGCCTGTTGCGCAACAGCAACAGCAGCAGGTGCCCCAGGTTCAGGCTCCGCAAACGGTTCAGGTTGATTCTATCGATGGCAAAAAAGAAGTGGCCTACAAGTGCGGCAACAAAGGCCAAAACCCGCTGAATGTGATGTATGGCTTCAAAAACGGCGAAGTCGTGGTTGCCCAGGTTAAATATCAAAACAGGCTTTCTCCCGGCCTGATGCGTGTTGTCGGCAATGACGACCAAAACATTTTTGCCGGCGGCGGCATCACTTGGGCGGCAGGCAAAGCCACTGCCGCCAATGTGGATAAAGTGGACGGCAATATGCTGACCCAAGAGGCGGTGGAAACCGTAAACGGACGGCAGCAGCAGGTTTCCCAAATCGTAACCCGCAGCTGCCTGCTCGACAAAGCAGGCACTGCCAAACTGAACAAGGCCGCAGCGCCTGCCAAAGCCGCGAAAAAAGCACCGGCTAAGAAATAACCGTCCTGAAAAAACACAGGCCGTCTGAAAATGTTCAGACGGCCTTTGCCGTGTTTGCGCGATACCGGGGTTATGCCTGCATGGCGGATACGCATTTCCGTTGTGCTCAGCAAGGCAGGGCGGCAGGCCGCAAACGGCGGGAAGATATTATGGAAACGATAATGCTCTGCCGCCGTTTCGGCAGCCGGTAAAACCGCTTTCTTCGAACCGGGCAGCAGCAGTGCCGTAACGGAACGGGGCGGAGCGGGTTTGCCGTACCCGCGCTGCCCGCCGGAGCGGGTGCCGGGCAACGGCGGTATGGGGAAACGGAAGGGTACCGGCATGAAAAAGGCCGTCTGAAATGATTTTTTCAGACGGCCTTTTTCAGACGGAATGGTTTTTGCCAAGCCCCCACCTCATACAAAATACCCGGGTCAAGCCCGGGTATGGTGTGTGTGAAAAACAGATATTGTGTTGCGGCGGTATATCGGCCTGTTTGTGTTACACCCTGCGGCATTCGGTATGCACCCGGCCCGGTTTCAGCTTGCTGTGGGCATCGCGCAGGGCGGTGCGCAGGCCTTCTTCGATAACGGGGTGGTAGAAGGGCATATCGAGCATTTGCGGCACGGTCATCTTTTGCTGGTGTGCCCAAGCCAAGAGATGCGCCAAGTGTTCGGCGGCGGGGCCGGCAATTTCGGCGCCGAGAAACAGGCCGCTGCCTTGTTCGGCATATATGCGCATATGGCCTTTATTGACCCGCATCACGCGGCTGCGGCCCTGGTTGCGGAACGATACTTCGCCGATAACCACGCATTCGGGGTTTGGATAGCGCTCTAACACCCGCGCATAGCGCAGCCCCACGGTGGCGATTTGCGGGTCGGTAAATACTACGCCGATGGGGCTGCGGCGCAGGCCGTTGGCGATATCGGGGTAGCGGCCGGCGTTGTCGCCCGCGATTTTGCCCTGGTCGGCGGCTTCGTGCAGCAGCGGCAGCTGGTTGGAAGCATCGCCCGCGATAAAGATGTGGGGAATACTGGTTTGCATGGTCAGCGGGTGGGCTTTGGGTGCGCCGCGCCCGTCTAATTCGATGTTTAAGTTTTCCAGCCCGATGTTATCGGTGTTGGGGCGGCGGCCGATGGCGGCCAGCAGGTAGTCGGCAGTGTAGAGGCCGCGCTTGCCGCCGCACACCCAATGCACTTCCACTCTGCCTTCCTGATTGAGTTTGACTTCGGTTTGTTTGGGATCAACGTTCAAATGCAGCGGCAGCTCTTCGCCGAAAACGGCTTTGGCTTCGGCCAGCACCACGGGGTCGGTGATGCCGCCCAATGTGCTGCCCGTGCCGAAGACGGCGGTTTTCACGCCCAAGCGGTGCAGGGCTTGGCCGAGTTCCAGGCCGATGACGCCGGGGCCGAACACGGCCACGCTCCCGGGCAGGGTGTTCCAAGAGAATACGTCATCGTTGGTAATCAGTTTGCCGCCCAGCGTTTCCCATTGGGGCAGGATAACGGGGCGCGAGCCGGTGGCAATCACGATGCGGCCGGCTTGGATTTGGGTGTGGTTGTCGATTTGGACGGTGTGTTCGTCAATGAATCTGGCGTTGCCCATGATGCGTTTGTCGGCCGGCCATGCTTCTACATCGCTGACCACGAAGCCGACAAAACGGTCGCGTTCGGATTTCACGCGCGCCATCACTTCTTCGCCGTTAACGGTGATGCTGTTTTTGTCCAGATGGATGCCGAACGGGGCGGTATGCAGGGCATAGTGGCGCGCTTCGGCAGCGGCAATCAGCAGTTTGGAGGGCATACAGCCGACGCGGGCGCAGGTGGTGCCGAAAGCGCGGCCTTCGATCAGGTAAACATTGTTGGTGTGGAGGCGGGCATTGCGGAATGCGGCCATGCCGGCGGTGCCGCCGCCGATAACCGCAACGTCTGCTTGAAGTTGTTTCATGGAGTTGTCCTTTGGAGGTGCCGTTTCAGACGGCCTTTAGACGGGTGGAGCTAAAATTTAAGCCGGTTCGGCGCCGGGAACGGTTTTGCCTGTTTGCGTCAATCGGCTGTTTTTTCAGACGGCCTAGATGGTGTCGGATCCGTCTGAATATTGGAAATGTGCCGTTACGGTTGGATAACGGAGCGTTTCCGGCCGGTACCGGAACCGCAGACGGCTGCGGGTTATTTGGAGAGAAACATTTCGAGCGCTTCGCTGCCGCCGATGTATTTGCCGCCGACAAACACTTGCGGAACAGAGGTTTTGCCGGTGATGGCGCGCAGCGAAACGGTGGTGGCATCTTTGCCCAAAACGATTTCTTCGTAATCCAACCCTTTATTTTTAAGAAGTTTTTTGGCTTTGGTGCAGAAGGCGCAGCCGGGCTTGGTGAAGATGGAAACGGATTCTTGCTGTTTCCAGCCGGGGTCGATGAATTTCAGCATGGTGTCGGCATCGGAAACTTCGAAGGGGTCGTCTTCTTTTTCAGGCTCGATAAACATTTTTTCGATTTTGCCGTTGTCCACCAGCATAGAATAACGCCAGGAGCGGTTGCCGAAGCCCGCGTCTTCGTGGCTCACCAGCATACCCATGCCTTTGGTGAATTCGCCGTTGCCGTCGGGAACAACGGTGATGTTTTCGGCTTTCTGGTCGGCCAGCCAGGCGTTCATCACGAAAGTGTCGTTTACCGATATGCACAGAATGCTGTCGATGCCGCGTGCTTTAAATTCATCGGCCAGCTCGTTGTAGCGCGGCAGGTGGGTGGAAGAGCAGGTGGGGGTGAATGCGCCGGGCAGCGAGAACACCACGACTTTTTTGCCCTTAAACAGATCATCGGTGGAAACGTCTCTCCAAGAATCGCCTGTGCGGGTGTGGAACACAACGCCGGGAACGTGTTGGCCGGTGCGGTCTGCTAATGCCATTTTGAACTCCTGAGCAATGGTAATATTGATAAATAAGGGTATTGGAAATGATAGGGGGCGCATTCTACGCCCTTCGTGTTGGTTTGGATAGCTTGCGGTTCAGGCAGCCTGGGCGGGGTTGGCCGTTTGAAGCATGGGAATAAAAAAACAAAATGTTAAGCCGGCTGCTGATGCCGGAGCGTTTGCCGGCCTGTTTGGAATGTAGGGGTGAAACGGTTGTGCGCCGGCGGCCAAATGTTTCAGACGGCCTTCGGGAAAGTGGGGGGAAGGCCGTCTGAAAGCCGGAAAATATGGGAGGAAAACAGAGCAGCCCCTTTTGCGGCGGCAATCATCCTTATCGGCATTCGGGGCGGCCTTCAACATGGCCGAGATAACCGGGCCATCCCGAGACATGGCGCAACTGTTTGAAAACACGGTAAGGCTTTGCAGAAAACGTTGAACAGCTTTCGTGGGGCGGTTTAACGTTGCGCCAGCACGCGGGCTGCCGTATCCACCACCGCCTGCGTTTGCGGGTCGATTTCGACATTTACCGCATCGCCCGCCCGGCGGCTGCCGAACAGCGTGCGCTGCAGGGTTTCGGGTATCAGGTGCACATTGAATTCGTCATCGGTTACGCTGCCGATGGTGAGGCTGCAACCGTCCAAGCCCACGAAGCCTTTGGTAAGGATATAGGGTTTTAATTCGGGCGGCAGCGCGAGCCATAGGGTGCGGTTGTGCGCACTCTTTTCGATGCGGGTAACGGTGGTGGTGGCGATGATGTGGCCGCTCATCAGATGGCCGCCGATTTCATCGCCGAAGCGGGCGGCACGTTCGAGATTGACGGCGCTGCCCACGCTGAGTGCGCCGAGGTTGGTTTTGGCCAGCGTTTCGCTCATCAGGTCGAAGTCTGCCAGCCTGCCGTTGATTTTGGTGACGGTAAGGCAGCAGCCGTTGTTGGCAACAGAAGCACCGGTTTGCAGATTGTGCGCCATTTCTTCGGGCAGCTCGACCGTGTAGGTGCGAAAATCGGGAGAGGGCGCGTGCACGGCAGCGATACGCCCCATGCCCTGAACGATGCCGGTAAACATAAGTTTTTCTTTCCTTTAGATAATAAATAGAATAGGCCGTCTGAAAGCAAAGCAGGTTGAGACCTTTGCAAAACTGCCGGATGCGGATGCAGTTCAAGGCGTAGCAGTGCAGCGGGCGCAGACAGATCACACGACAGGCGAGCGAGCAGTACCCCAAAGGGCATAAACGCACAACGCAGAAATGCGCCGCAGACGGGGGCAAAGGTTTCAGGTTTTCAGACGGCCTTATTGGGTTTTCAAGCGATAACGGCTGCGCCCGAGAGGCCGATAAACAAACCGGCAATCACCGCGCTCATCAGGTTGGAGAGCGAGCCGGCCACCACTGCTTTGAGGCCGAGGCACGCGACATCTTTGCGGCGGTTGGGTGCCATAATGCTCAGGCCGCCCACCAGCACGGCGATAGAACCCAGATTGGCGAAGCCGCACAAGGCAAATGAGATAACCGCCTGTGTGTTTTCGCTCAGTTTAACCGCCGACTCGGGGCTTAAATATTTCACAAATTCAGAATACGCTACAAATTCGTTCACCACCACTTTCTGCCCGATTAGCGAGCCGGCGATGCCCGCTTCGTGCCACGGCACGCCGATTACCCACGCCAGCGGCGCAAACAGCCAGCCCAAAATGGCCTGCAGGGTCAGACCCTCGTAGCCGAACCAGCCCGCTACGCCGCCGATGATGCCGTTGAGCATGGCGATTAAGGCCACGAATGCCAGCAGCGATGCGCCCACCGCCAGGGCAATCTGCGCGCCCGTTACTGCGCCGCCCGCCGCCGCATCAATCACGTTGGCGGGTTTTTCTTCTGCATCGGCGGCGGTGTCGATTTCCGCTTCGGTTTGCGGTTTTTCGGTTTCCGGCACCAACAGTTTGGCAAACAGCAGGCCGCCGGGGGCGGCCATAAACGAAGCGGCAATCAGGTAGGGCAGCGGCACGCCCATCTGCGCGTAGCCGCCCAACACCGAGCCGGCCACCGAAGCCAGGCCGCCGCTCATCACGGCAAAGAGCTCCGATTCGGTCATGTTGCGGATATAGGGGCGCACCACCAGCGGCGCTTCGGTCTGCCCCACAAAAATATTGGCCGCCGCCGACATCGATTCGGCTTTTGAGGTGCCCAACACCTTTTGCAGAAACCCGCCGATGATTTTAATCAGAATCTGCATCACGCCGATGTAATACAGCACCGCCACCAGCGATGAGAAAAACACAATCATCGGCAACACGCGCAGGGCAAACACAAAACCGCCGCCGCCGAACACTTCAAACATTTTGTCCGACACTAACCCGCCAAACAAAAAGCCCACGCCGTCGCCGCCGTAGGCAATCACCCTGCCCACCGCGTCCGACACTGCCAAAAGGCCGTCCCGCCCCCACGGCACATACAGCACCAGTGCACCCAAAGCCACCTGGATCAGCAGCGCACCTGCCACCGTGCGGATATTGATGGCTTTGCGGTTGGTGGAGAGCAACACCGCAATGGCAACCAGCACCGCCATACCCAGCAAACTGTTCAAAATGCCCATTGCGCTTTCCTTTGTTGAAGAAGTGCAGACATTATAAAGGAGCGCGTAAAGAGATGGCAGAATTTTCAGCCGGCCGACAAGCGGGGTGGGTTGGAAATGACCGGGCAGCGGAGTCGCCGGCCGGAATAGATTCAGCGGATCCATTTCATTTCCGTTACGGCATTGTCTGCGGCTTGCCGCCGTGCCGGAAATAAATCGGATTCGGCATGGTGTAAACGTTTCCGTTGCCGGTTCAGTGGTTTGCAGGGCCTTTTTCTCTGTGTTGGGGCGGGCGATGCCGTGTTATTTTAAATTTAATCCGCCGCATAAAGCTTTTGACCCATGCCGGAATTGGGATAAGATAAGGCCGTCTGAACACACTTTTGAGAGAAAGAGCAAATATGGCTTACCATTTTACCCTGCCTTCCAGCGCCGGCCGTGATTTCGTTTCTGCCGAACATCTGCCGCTGGTGGTGTATTTTTACCCCAAAGACAGCACGCCCGGCTGCACCACCGAAGGCTTGGATTTCAATGCCCGGCTGGCGCAGTTTGAAGCATTGGGCTATACCGTGGCCGGCATTTCGCGCGATGGTGTGAAGTCGCATCAGAATTTTTGTGCCAAACAGGGTTTTCAGTTTGAATTGTTGAGCGATACTGATGAAAGCGTGTGCAGAATGTTTGACGTGATCAAGCTGAAGAAACTTTACGGCAGGGAATCGTTGGGCATCGAACGCAGCACTTTCGTGCTCGGCGGCAACGGTGAAATTATCCGCGAATGGCGCAAGGTCAAAGTGGCCGGCCATGCGCAGGAAGTGCTGGAAGCCCTGCAAAACAACCCGTAGCACGCCAATGGCTCCCGGTTGGGAAAATGTCATCTTTCAGACGGCCTAAACAGCTGTTTGAAAGATTGAACGGTTAAAACCGGTTTGTTTAAAACCAATCAATTCAATTGTAATTTAATAATGTTTGTTAAAAACTTCCCGCTTGCGCGGCATTGTTTCCAAACGCATCATTACCTAACCGTATCCCTGAATCCGCAAATCCAAATTAATAAAGATTACTTA
The DNA here is from genome assembly GCF_015235335.1 of Neisseria sp. 19428wB4_WF04. Classification (NCBI taxonomy): domain Bacteria; kingdom Pseudomonadati; phylum Pseudomonadota; class Betaproteobacteria; order Neisseriales; family Neisseriaceae; genus Neisseria; species Neisseria sp. 19428wB4_WF04. The sequence continues at coordinate 38,765 of NZ_JADGLG010000009.1, read as the reverse complement.
ATATTTCAATTAAAAAAATATAATTTAAAAAATTAACGTTTAATCAAGCTAACGTTTAATCAAACTAATATTAAAAGTTATCTAAAATTTTTGGAAAAATGCTATGTATAATGAATTTCTTGACTATGCGGCATTATTCTTTCTGATATTTGCCTGCATAGTGCTGTTTTACGGCATTATCGCCATTCACGATATTCCTTATGAAATTGCCAAAAAGCGCGGCCACCCGCATCTGGAAGCAATACACTATGCGGGTTGGGTGATCCTGTTTACACTGTACGTTATCTGGCCGTTTTTATGGATTTGGGCAACCCTTTGGCAGAAAGACAAAGACTGGGGCGGCAGCAACCGTCAAGCCGAAAGCGAAAATATGGCCAAACTCAACCAATATCTTGAAAAAAAGTGATTTTGAAAACAAAACCATGAATTGAAGCAAGAGCTTTCTGCGATCAACCAAAAATTCCATCAGATTTCGGAACGCCTGCTGCATCTCGAGCAGGGCAAAACTGCAACCGGAACCGAAACTGCAACCGCACAAATACAAGAGAAGGAATAAATCAAAGTGGAGCTCATGCTACTTCTGATATACAGCAGTATCTGTATCTTCATATTCAAAGTTTTCCGCATTCCGCTCAACAAATGGACGGTGCCTACTGCCATCTTGGGCGGCGTGGTGATGCTCACCGGTATGCTGCTGGTGATGAACTATAACCACCCCTACACCAGGGCGGGCAGCCAATATTATATTTCCACACCGATTATTCCCAATATCCGCGGGCGCGTTGTCGAAGTGGCCGACATCAAACCCAACCAATTGGTAAAAAAAGGCGATGTGCTGTTTAAAATCGACCCCACGCCTTATCAGGCAGCAGTGGATTTGCGCAAGGCAGAGCTGGCCGATGCCTAAAGCAACATTAAAACCATAGATTCCGACTACCAAAGTGCCAAAGCACGGGCGGAAGAGGCCAAGCTCACCATGGCCCGGCGCAAACAGGAATACGAGCGTTATGCCCAATTGGTGAAAGCCGATGCGGTTGCCAAAACCGACTATGAAATCAAACAGCGCGAATACACCTCCAGCAAAGCCGATTATGAAGCCGCCAAGGCCGCTGGTGGTGTTCAAACTCAACAGCGACATTTCGCAATACTAAAGTGCCTTACGGCAGCAATGTGGAAATCGCCATTTACACCGAACACTTCCACCATTTGTCGACCATGCGCAAAATCCTGCTGCGCATGAACAGTTGGAAAAACTATCTGTATTTAGACCATTAAACCCGACCGCCCAAACCGATGCCTGTTTGAAAACTTCAAACAGGCATTTTTACAGCATTCCGATCAACCGTCCCGCCGGCCGTCTGAAACCGTTACCCTTATACCCAAACCCGTTTTCTTTTGCGGGGTGTTAAAATAGCGTATCAGTTTCCGAAACATTCTTTAATGAATTACCCCTGTTTATACGCCGCCCCGTTCGGCAACATCACGTTGGTTTTCGATCATCAACACAACCTGCTCGAGCTGCACCTCTCCGGCAAGCCCGAATATGCGCCGTATCCCCTGCCCGAAGCGTGGCGGCACAAGCTCGATGATTACTTTGCAGGCCGTCTGAAAAACTTCGGCCACCCCGTTTCCAAACAGGGCACGGCCTATCAGCAGAAAGTGTGGCAGGCGATTGCAGAAATCCCCGCCGGACAGGTGGCAACTTATCAAGACCTTGCCCGCAAAATCGGCAGCCATCCTCGTGCCGTTGGCGGCGCGTGCGGCAAAAACCCGCTGGCACTGGTGGTGCCCTGTCACCGCGTGGTTGCCAAACACGGCCTGGGCGGCTTCTCCGGCGGCGGGAGTGAAGCACTCAATATCAAACGCTGGCTGTTGAAACACGAAGGCGTGGAAATATAACCCGCACGCCGAGCCTTTGCCAAAAACTTTGAGCCCGCCTAAAACACCGTTTTTTTGTCATTTCCGCCTACACGGAGCGCGCGCAGCGGGCTTGCAGAGTAATACGGAAAATAAACTTTTTATGATGGTTTTTCATTTTGCAAAGCGCTCGGGCCGTCTGAAAAAATGCAACCGGATGATTGAAATATGAACAGAGCCCCCCAACCCGATTTACAGAAACGCCCGACCGGGATGGAAATCCTTTTGGCCGAAATGCAGGCCGGCAAAGCGCGGGCAGAAGCCCATTGGGCGGCAGTTGAGACCCAAGCCGCCCAAGCTGCCGTGTTGGTATATTGGCGGTTTTTGCCTTGCATCGTAACGATTAGCCCTGTGAACCCCGTTTATGCCGTCTGAACAACACCCCGACACCCTGGCCGAGCGCCTGCTCGAACATTTGTGGCTGAGCCGGCGTTTGAGCCGGAACACGCTCGATGCCTACCGCCGTGATTTAGAAAAAATCGCCGGCCGCCTGCGCGGGCAGGGCTTGGATTGGCAGAGTGCGCAAAGCACCGACTTGGCCGAGGCCGTTTATCATGCCGGTGAACAAACGCGCTCACAGGCACGCGCCCTGTCGGCCTGCAAGCGGCTCTACGGCTGGCTGCTCGAAACCGGGCAGCGAGCCGACAACCCCACCCGCCATCTCAGCGCGCCCAAGCAGGCGCCAACCCTGCCCAAACTGATTACCGAAGTGCAAATCGATGCGTTGCTGAACGCACCGGACACTGAATCGCCCTACGGCCTGCGCGACAAAGCCCTGCTCGAGTTGATGTATGCCACCGGCCTGCGCGTGAGCGAAGCGGTGAAGCTGAAAATAAACGAAGCCAACTTGAGCAAAGGCATCATCAACACCATCGGCAAAGGCAACAAACAGCGCATTGTGCCGCTGGGTGCCGAAGCCGTGTATTGGATAGAACGCTATCTGGCCCTAGCGCGGCCGCAATTATTGAAAAACCGCATCTGCGAAGCATTGTTTGTGAGCCAGAAACGGGTCGGCATCAGCCGCCAGCTGGCGTGGATGATTGTGGAAAAATACGCCGCCGGCGCCGGCATACAGCACCTCAGCCCCCACAGCCTGCGCCATGCCTTCGCCACCCATTTGGTCAACCACGGCGCCGATTTGCGTGTGGTACAACTGCTGCTCGGCCACGCCGACATCAGCACTACGCAGATTTACACCCACGTTGCCAACGAGCGCCTGAAAAGTATCGTGCGCGAGCACCATCCGAGGGGCTGATGCAGGCCGTCTGAAAAGGCTTTCAGACGGCCTGCGGCATTATCCGGGCGGGTGTGGGCAGACCGGGGTAGCGAACTGTTTCATTTATGTTGCGGCGTTGCCGCGCTCGGGCTCAACGAAAACGGTTTTGCCGGCCAAGCGGCAACGGAGCCGGTTTTGTGTTGGTTATGCCGCCTGCGGTTTAGCGTCTTACAGCGGAAATAAAATGGGTTGATGACGGCGCATTACGCCCGCAAGATGATTAGGCCGCTTTGTTTTTTGTTGTGCTGCCCGTGGTTTGCCGCCCTGTATCCGCGAAATATGAATGCGCGGCAGTCAATCGGCAGCAGCGTGGTTTCAACGGGAATGCGTTTTGAAAACGCTGCCGCAGCCGGTATGGCTATTTCTGTTTCGGCCTGAATGCTTTGCACACCGCCGCATCGGTTTCGATATACACGCCGCCGATCAGCTCGACACAATAGGGAATGGCGGCAAACAGCCCTTCCACTTCGACACTGCCGTTTTGCGTGCGTACGCCGCCCAGGGTTTCGGCGATGGCTTGGGGGCGGCCGGGCAGGTTGACAATCAAGCATCTGCCGCGTATGCCTGCGGTTTGGCGCGACAAAACGGCAGTCGGCACATAATGCAGGCTGATCCGGCGCATCTGCTCGCCGAAGCCGGGCATTTCTTTGTCGATAACCGCCAGTGTGGCCTCGGGGGTAATGTCGCGCGGGGCGGGGCCGGTGCCGCCGGTGGTGAAAATCAGATCGCAGCCATCGGTGTCGGCCATGCGCCGCAACGCGGCTTCGATGGCGGGCTGCTCATCGGCAACCAGTGCTTCGGTGAAATGGATAGGGTTTTTAACGGCGGCTTGCAGCCATTGTTTCAGGGCGGGAATGCCTTCATCGGCATACACGCCGCTGCTGGCGCGGTCGCTGGTAGAAACGAGGCCGATGGTAACGGCAGAAAGGGTGGGCGGCATAGTATTTCCTGGGTTGGCGGGGATAAACGGGGTTGATGGATGTTTGCACGGGGTAAGAGCGGTGCGGGTTTCTTTAAATTAAATTTCCTGTCGGGAAAACGCGGGTGTCCGCGAAATTTATTTTTTCCGGTTGCGGGTTGTGCCGCCTTTGCTTTCAGACGGCCTGAAATCATTGTTGCCGGGTTGCGGGCGTTTGCAGGCCGGGTCTTTGCAAAAATGCCTTAATGCCGTCTGAAAGGCTGAAATACCATTATTGGCTCTGCAAGCCCGCCGAGGTAGGCAGAAATCGCGGCAGATAAACTTCTTGTGGTGTTTTTTTGATTCTGCACAGGCTTCAGGCCGTCTGAAACGGGGTTACAAATCTACCAGCAGGCGGCGGATTTTTTCGATGGCGCGGGCGCCGCTGAGATTGCACGCGGTTTCGCGGCCGCTGTTGATGCAGGCGGTGCCGGTTACGCCGCACAGGTGGGCATAGGGCAGTCCGAGTTCGCGCGCGAGCACGGCTTCGGGCATGCCGGTCATACCGATAATATCGATGCCGTCGTTGCGGTAGCGGCGCACTTCGGCGCGGGTGGGCATGCGCGGCCCCTGCAGGCAGCCGTAAACGGCGCGGGCGTGCACGGGTGTTTGGTGGCTTCGGGCGTGTTCGAGCAGGGCTTGGCGCAAGGCGTGGTCGTAAGGCTCCGAAAAATCGGTGTGCACCACTTCGTTTTCCCGGCCTTCGAAAAACGTGCTGCGGCGGCCGAAGGTGTAGTCGACCAAATCATCGGGCACCACCAGCGAGCCGGGTTCGCAGGCATCGTTTAGTGCGGCTACGGAAGACACGGAAACCACGGCTTCGGCCTCTATGGAATGCAGCGCCCAAATATTGGCGCGGTAGTTGATTTCGTGCGGGGCGAGCGAATGGTTGAGGCCGTGGCGGGCGAGAAATACAATGCTGCGGCTGCCGAGTGTGCCCAACAGCAGCGGGCTGCTGGTGAGGCCGTAGGGTGTGCGCACGATGCGGCGCTGGGTGATGTTGAGTTCGGGCAGGCGGGTGAGGCCGCTGCCGCCGATAACGGCTATCATGGGCTGCTTTCTTCTTAATGGTGGAGAAATAGAGTGAATCCACTCGGTTTCGGTTGCGGTATTGCCTGTTTGGGTTGCGGCAAACGATTTTGCCGGCAGCGCAAGCGGCAGCAGAACCGGTTCCGTATTTGCTCTATTGCCCGCAGCGTGCCGCCTTGTGTTGAAAATAAAGCAGATTCAATATATTGCTGCGGTTGGTTTGATGCCGGAAATGTGGATTCGCGCTATTGTAATGGATAAACAGGCCGTCTGAAACGTTTCAGACGGCCTGTGTGTTGCGGTTAGGGCTTAGTGGTTGCTGCAGCCGCAGCCTGCTTTCATGTCGATAACCATGCGGCCTTGAATGGTGCCGTTGCGCATTTCTTGGAAAATGGCATTGGTTTCATCGAGTGTGCGGGTTTGCACCACCGGCACCACAATGCCTTCGGCACCGAATTGGAAGGCTTCTTCCAAATCTTTGCGGGTGCCCACCAGCGAGCCCACCACTTCGATGCCGTCCAGCACGATGCGGGGGATAGACAAATCCATGGTTTCGGGCGGCAGGCCGATGGCGACTACGCGTCCGCCCGCGCGCACGGCATCAACGGCAGAGTTGAAAGCATCGCGCGAAACGGCGGTAACCACTGCTGCGTGTGCGCCGCCCACTTTCTCCTGAATCACTTCGGCCACGTTTTCTTTGGCAGCGTTGACGGTGAAGTCGGCGCCCACTTCTTTGGCCAAAGCCAGTTTGTCGTCATTGATGTCGATGGCGATAACGTGCGCGCCGAACACTTTTTTTGCATACTGCACGCCCAAGTTGCCCAAGCCGCCTGCGCCGTAGACGGCAATCCATTGACCGGGGCGCACGCCGGAAACTTTGATGCCTTTATAGGTGGTTACGCCGGCGCAGGTAATCGAGCTGGCTTGGGCGGGATCCAAACCTTCGGGCACTTTCACGGCATAATCGGCATCCACGATGCAGTGGGTAGCCATGCCTCCATCGGCGGTGTAGCCCGCGTTGAGCACGGTGCGGCAGAGGGTTTCGCGGCCGGTGTTGCAGTATTCGCAGGCGCCGCAGCTTTTAAACAGCCAGGCAATGCTGACACGGTCGCCTTTTTTCAGGCGGGTTACGCCGGGCGCGGTTTCGGTTACGATGCCGATGCCTTCATGGCCGAGCACGCGGCCGGGCTTTTGGCCGTAGTCGCCGGCGGCAACGTGCAGGTCGGTGTGGCAGACGCCGCAGTATTCCACTTCCACCAAGGCTTCGTTGGCTTCCAGCGGGCGGATTTCACGCTCGACAATATCTACATTGCCATCGCTGTTTTGGGTAACCACTGCTGCTCTCATTTTCATGGTGCATTCTCCTGATTTAGGTGATAAACGAAGAAACGGCGGCGGTTGCGCGGCAGCGGAGCCTGTGCAGACCGCATCTGCTTCTGAAACGGGAGTATGCACCTTTTCCCGCCGGGAATCAAACTTATTTTTTTGTAAGTTATTGAAGTTAAAATATTTAGTGTTATAGTATAACGTTTTTTTCGACACAAGGCGTAACCGTGCTTTTTGCGGGATTTTCGCAGTGCCTGACAAAGCATGACTACATTTTGCCCAAGCATTGCCGCACCATCGGGCTATGGCCGGCCACTCAAAATCCATACAAGACGGCAGAGGGTAGGTGGCGGGCAAAACGGGTTGGGGCTGCCTTTGGTTGAAAGGGCTGGGTTGTGAAGGCGCGCATTTCCGATATGGGGCGGCAACGGAGCGGATTCACTTTATGGTGGTGCCGGCGGCAGTGTGCCGTCTTTCGTTGCAAATGTCAGGCTGCCGCCAATCGGGGCGGGCAAAAGCCCGGGCCGTCTGAAAGGTTTCAGACGGCCTGAAGTGTTGAAATCCCGGTGTTGTTGATACTTTCCGTTTTGCTTGAATACCGCTTGGAGGAAGTGTTGCCGGAAATGCCGAAAGACCGGGCGGAGCCGCCTCGTTTTTGCGCATACGCAAAATCACGAAACCATCGTTTCAGCAAAACAAAGCGGTTCGGTATAAAAAGTGTAAACACCCGGCCTTTTCCAGCACTTAAACTTTTGCCCATTCCCAAAGCCCCAAGAAATTCGGCTGCCGCTGTTTCCGCCGGCGCGGAAGTTGGGGGCATCTCGATATTGGTTTGGACTGTGTTCTAATATTTTCATTTGGATTCCCGCCGGCGCGCAGACAGTGCAGCAGGCGGTTGTTAAGCTTTTCAGACGGCATCGGGGTGTTTTTTGCACAAGCCCCTGCCTGAATATATTTTGCCGGCTTTCGGGACTATTCCCATTCTTCTCCACCGTTCCAGCCGTTTTTCAGGGCGGTTTGAATGGTGTCGGTGTCGAAGCCCCGGTAAGCGAGAAAGCGTGCCTGCTTTTGCTTTTCTTTCAAATCGGCGGCAGGGGCTTTGAATTTTTTGCGCAGCACGGCAACGGCGGTTTGTATTTCGCTGTTGCGGTCGGGCAGAAAACTGCGGGCGGTGTCTTCACTCACGCCTTTGGCCTGCAAAGCCTGTTGCAGGCGCAGGCGGCCGTGCCGGCGGCTTGCGCTGTGTATATAGCTTTCGGCGAAACGATCGTCAGACTGCAGACGGCTCTCGACCAGCCCGTTTAACAGCGTTTCGAGTTCTGCCTCGCTTTCTGCATAAGGCGCGAGTTTGCGCTTGAGCTCGGCGCGGCTGGTTTCGCGGCGGGCGAGAATGTCGAGGGCGCGGGTGTACAGGGATTTTTGCGGTTTCATGGCGGGATAAAACGGTTGGAAGGAATGTTTGCGGCCGTCTGAAAAAGGTTTCAGACGGCCGCAAACATTATTCGTGCTGCGTTTTCTGCGGTTGCAGGTTTTCGTAGATTTCGGGCAGCGAGCCGACCAGCCAATCGGGCTGGGTGGCGGGGTTCTGCGAGAGCTGGGTCATGTCGCCGTAGCCGAAGGTTACGCCCACGCTCAGGCAGCCGGCGGCTTTGGCGGAGAGAATATCGTTGGCGGAGTCGCCCACCATCAGCATATCGGCGGGGGCGGTGCCGAGCACTTCGGCGGCGTGCAGCAGCGGCAGCGGGCTGGGTTTTTTTTCGGGCAGGCTGTCGCCGCCGAGTATCAGGCTGAAATAGTCGGCCAGGTGCAGTTGTTGGAGCAGCTCGGTTGCCAGCACTTCGTTTTTGTTGGTAACCACCGCCAGCGGAATGCCCAGCGATCTGAGCAGAGCCAGGCCGGCTTCGGTTTCGGGGTAGGGGCGGGTGAACACGCTCAGGTGTTCGCGGTAGTAGCGGATAAAGAAAGCAAACGCCTGCTCCCAGCGGCCTGGCTCTGCTTGGCCGTTGCGGCTGTCGGTGAGAACGCGGTGGACAAGGCTGGCGATGCCGTCGCCGACATAGCTTGCTACGGTGTGTTCGGGCAGCGGCGGCAAACCCATGTGTTGGCGGGTGGCGTTGGCGGCAGCGGCAAGGTCGGGCACGGAATCGCAGAGCGTGCCGTCCAAATCAAAGGCAACGGCTTGAACATGTTTGATGGCAGGCATGGTCATGGTGGTTTGCGGGTTGGGAAGGGGATTGGATTGTAGCACAGGGCAGGTGGGGCGCAACGGCTGTGCAGGGTTGTTTGAAGATTACCGTGCGCCCACTTTATTCCCGTTACGGCATGATTTCCGCTGCCGTGTTGCTGGGCTTTGGTCAAAGGAAAGGTTGTGCCGGCCGCGAAGCGGTAACGCAACCAGCTCGGTGCTGTTTGCAGACTGCGGCCCGGTATTGAAAATGCAGCGTATTTATAGGCCGTCTGAAATGAAAGGCCGTCTGAAAACGGCTTTCAGACGGCCTTTTACCGTTGCCGGATTCAAAACGGCATCATACGGAGTTTATTTGCTGTTTCTGCCGATACGGTGTGTGCGTGTAACCGGATATTTCAGACGGCTGCAGAGAATGCTGTCCCTGCTATGGGCAAGCAAGCCTTCATGCTGTCTGAAAGTTTGAAATAGCGTGGTTGCCGCACAGGCGGGTGCTTGAATGAAAATATTGAAGCATTGATTCAACAGATAATTGGATGCCGAATCCCCAACTTGCGCACCGGCGGAAACTTGTGCTCAAAGCGGGAGACACTCGAGATTGATGCCGTCCCTCCCCCCCTCCAAAAAAACTTCCGCGCCGGGGGGGGGAACAGGGCAAATAAATTTTTTGCGGTGTTTTGAAGGTGTGAAGGTTTCCGCCGGTGTGGCCGGCATCGTACGCACCGCCATACAGAGCTCGGGACCGGTTGCTGTTGTTTTTTAAGTAAAATATTGATTAATAAAATAAAAAATACCCCCGGTATGGCGGCCGTTTCAGACGGCTTATTCGATATTCTGCACCTGTTCGCGCATCTGCTCGATCAACACTTTCAATTCCACCGATGCTTGTGTGCATTCGGTAGCGATGGCTTTGCTGCCCAGCGTGTTGGCTTCGCGGTTGAGTTCCTGCATCAGAAAGTCCAAGCGTTTGCCCACGCTGCCTTTGGCGGTGGTAACGATGCGGCGCACTTCGCCGATATGGGTGCGCAGGCGGCTGAACTCTTCATCAACATCGGATTTCTGTATAAACAGGGCAAACTCCTGCTGCAGGCGGTCGTTATCGATGTTGGCCACCGCTTCTTTCAGACGGCCTTTCACTTTTTCCATATGCGCTTCGAGCAGGCTGGGGAAAATGCTGTTTAAGCGGTTGATGATGTTTTCCATTTCGTCCAAGCGTTCCAGCAGGTGTTGCGCCAGCTTTGCGCCTTCGCGCCCACGAGCGGCGGCAAAATCGGCCAAGGCCTGTTGCAACAGCAGCTGAACGGTTTGGGCGAGGGCTTCTGCATCTTCGTTTTGGCCGGCGAGCACGCCGGGAAATTTTAAAATGTCGGCCACGGTGAGTTTGCCCAAGCCTTCGTATTGTTTGCGCCATTGCGTGTTGAGGCCGGCCAGTTGCGCGGCCAAATCCTGATTCACGCTCAGGCTTTGCGCATCGGGGGCATTGTCTTGAACTTGGATGCGGCATTCGATTTTGCCGCGCAAGGCCTGGGCGGTGATGCTTTCGCGCAGGCTGCTTTCGAGATGGCGCAAGTCTTCGGGCGTGCGGAACTGCACATCGAGGTAGCGGTGGTTTACGGCGCGTAATTCCAAGTTGATGCACTTGGTGCCGCATTCGCCTGCGGCATTGGCAAAGCCGGTCATGCTGTGGATGGCCATGGTGTTTTACTCCGGGTGGTGTTTATTGTGGGGGTAATCGGTTTTCGTGAGCCGGTTAAGGTGTAGCAGCACCGCAGCGGATTCATGCTGCGGGCGGGATGGGTCGGAATATACCATATCTGGGCGTGTTATAATCCGCTCACATTGAAACATTGAATATGAGGACAAAACAATGGCTGCCTACACCCGCACCGCCCGCGCTGCCGATGCTTTGCGCGAAATCCGCATCACTCCCGGTTTTCTGCCCCATGCAGACGGTTCGGCGCTCATCGAATGCGGCAACACCAAGTTAATCTGTACCGCATCGGTTGATGAGGGTGTGCCGCCGTTTCTGCGCGGCAAGGGGCAGGGCTGGATAACGGCGGAATACGGTATGTTGCCCGCATCCGCCGCTTCGCGTATGCGCCGCGAGGCGGCAGCCGGCAAACAGAGCGGGCGCACACAGGAGATCCAGCGTTTAATCGGCCGCTCGCTGCGCGCGGCGGTAGATTTGGCAAGCTTGGGCGAGCGTCAGATTATCATCGACTGCGATGTTGTCCAGGCCGATGGCGGCACGCGCACCGCCGGCATCACGGGCGCATTCGTGGCCTTGCAGATGGCGTTGGACAAATTATCGGCGGCGGGGCTGCTGCCGCACAATCCCGTGCGCGAAGCAGTGGCGGCAGTGTCGGCAGGCATAGTGGGCGGGGTGCCGCTGCTGGATTTGGACTACATCGAAGATTCGGGCTGCGAAAGCGATGTCAATATGGTGATGACGGCTTCGGGCAAAATCATCGAAATACAGGGCACGGCAGAAGGAGCGCCGTTCAGCGTAGAAGAATTGGGCGCATTGATTAAGCTGGGGCAGAAAGGCATAGCCGAATTGGTGCGGCACCAGCAGCAGGCCTTGGCAACTGCCCGCCGCTGATGCGGCACAGGCATCTGCCGCCGAACCCGTCTGCAAAACGTATCCAGGCCGTCTGAAAATAGAAAAATTTGATGCCGCTGTTTTGTATAACGATATTTCTGCGCAAACGAAACCCCGCCTTAGAGCTGTAGGGTTTTATTCCAAAAGCCGGCAGGCAGCGGCATTTATACACTCTGCAGAGCCTGCAAACCAAACCAAAAAAACCGGCCGTCTGAAAAACCAACCGCGTTTTCAGACGGCTCCACACCCTGAATCAAACCTATGATAAACAAACCTATCCTGCCCGGTATCAGCGGCGGCGCTGCCTATAAATCCTGCGGACCCGTGCGCCTTTTGAAAAAGCAAGGCGGCAGCCCGGGCAGCGTTTGCTGAATTTTGTGAAGACGGAAAATCAAATAAATCAGGCCGTCTGAAAAAACCAACCGCGCTTTCAGACGGCGCATATTCTGAATCAAACCTATGATAAACAAACATATCCTGCTCGGCATCAGCGGCGGCATCGCCGCCTATAAATCCTGCGAACTCGTGCGCCTTTTGAAAAAGCAGGGCCACAGCGTAACCGTGGCAATGAGCCGCGCCGCCGCCGAATTCGTTTCACCGCTCACTTTTCAGGCCTTAAGCGGCAACCCCGTGCTGACCGAAACCCACGGCGTGGCATCCGGCGGCAACGGCATGGCGCACATCAACCTCACCCGCAGAGCCGATGTGTTTCTGATTGCCCCTGCCAGTGCCAACACCATCGCCAAAATCGCAGGCGGCATTGCCGACAACCTGCTCACCAACTTGGCCGCCGCGCGCAAATGCCCGCTGGCCGTTGCCCCGGCAATGAATGTGGAAATGTGGTTCAACCCTGCCAACCAACGTAATATTGCACAGCTGCGTTCAGACGGCATCACCGTGTTCCAGCCCGCTGAAGGCGAGCAGGCTTGCGGCGAAACCGGCGTGGGCCGTATGCCCGAAGCCGCCGAGCTGGCCGATTTGCTGCCCGATATGTGGAGTGCCAAATTATTGCAGGGCAAAAAAGTGCTGATAACGGCCGGCGCAACATTTGAAGCCATCGACCCCGTGCGCGGCATCACCAATATTTCCAGCGGCCAAATGGGCATGGCGATCGCCCGCGCCTGCCGCGCCGCCGGAGCGGAAGTGTCGCTGGTTTACGGCCAAATTCAAACAGGGTTACCCACCGGTTTGGCGCACGCCGAGCAGGCGGTGAGCGCCGAAGCCATGTACCGCGCGGTGATGAACCACATCGGCGGCCAAGACATTTTTATTTCCGTGGCCGCCGTAGCGGACTATAAAGTGAAGAACAGCAGTGCACAAAAACTGAAGAAAACCGCAGACGGCACCCCGCCCCTTATCGAACTGGCCGAAAATCCCGACATCCTCGCCGCTGCCGCCTCGCTTTCCAACGCCCCCTTCTGCGTGGGGTTCGCCGCCGAGAGTGAAAACATGCTCGAACATGCACGCGCCAAACGGCTGAAAAAAAACATTCCCATGTTGGTAGCCAACGATGTAGCAGTAGCGATGGGCAAAAGCACCAACCGCATCACCATCATTACCGAAACCGGCGAAACCACGTTTCCCGAAACCGATAAAGACCAAGCAGCTGCAGAGATTGTGAAGACAATAGCGCAAAGCGTCTGATTCGGAGGGCGGAAGATTTTTTAATCTATAAAATACGGTTGATTAATTTTGACAAAGACCAAGCAAAGGGATGGCTATGCAAGTATGGTAGTAGTGTTGTAATACTGTATCAATCTAAATTTAATCTATCAGAATAATTATTTACTCTATTACAGCGTTGTGCTGTACCTTAATCTAAAGAGCAGAACAGCTAGATAAACTGTAAAAGTGGCAATATCATCGGTTCTATACCAGCGATATTGTCTGCAACTTATCACCTTATCAAAATTGAAACAAGGAAATTTGATTATTTTAGAGGCTGAAGTAGATTAGCCCTAAATACCACACCAATCCCGCAAGATTTTCAACTGCTCACTTGGTGTGCCAAAGTTAAAACGAAACCCGCATTCTTTCAAGAACAGGGAAAAAGACTTCCGGTCGATTCCGTTGTATTTGCGCAGTACACGCTTGGCCTGATTCCAAAAATTCCCAATGCCGTTGATGTGGTTTTGCCTCCGGGCAAATGTCTTGCCGTGGTTAATCCTATGGTGGTGAAAACTGCCGACATCCGGGACATCATCGCTGCTTAAACTGTCGGTATACACCACACTGTCCGGCATGATTTTCTTCGCAATAACAGGCAACAAACTCTCTTTTTTGGCGTTATCCACGACCACGGTATAAACCTTGCCGCCATGTTTGAGGATACCGAAAACCACTTTGCCTGCGGCTCCTGTGCCGCGTTTTCCTTTGCGCTTACCGCCGGAGCAGCTCATCTGACTACGGAACCTTCAAAAACCTGATGCCTCCAAGGCCGAATGATGGCTGATGACGAGGCGGATTTTTCGGTAAAAGAGTATGGCGGTGTTGGGCCGGATACCCAAGACATCGGCAGCCGAACGGGCGGTAACTTCCGGCACAAAATATCCGAGTAGTGTCTTCTGTACTTTTTTCTTAATTTACAGTTTGTTATCTTCATTTTAGCAGCCTGTCATGACTGCTAATCTACGTCAGCCCCTTTATTTTAAGGTTGGCTTTTGCTGGTGCAGGAGTGGTGATAATCTGATGTTTCAGACGGTATAGTAAATTTTGTAAAATTTTCCGGCCGTTTTATTCCCGCAATGCTGCTACTAGAGCGTTTAATACCGGTGAGCTTATGTGGTGGTTGGGGTAATAAAGATAATAGCCGTCATAGCTTATTGCCCAGTCATCGAGCACGCTTACCAGTGCGCCGCTTGCGAGCTCTCTGCTGACGATGTCGTCAAACACGCAAACCAGTCCTAAATCTGCCAGTGCGATTTGTTTGAGCAGCTCGCTGCTGCCGTCGGCCAACAGCCGGGCCTGTGGGTGGAATTGTAGGGTTTTGCCGCTTTGGGGATGGCGGAGATCCCATGTCCAAACGGCACCGGTGGTGGGCTGCCTGGAAGAATGGCATTCGTGGGCAGACAAATCAGCAGGGGTTTGCGGTGTGCCGTGTGCGGACAGATAGGCAGGGCTGGCGATAATGCGCATGGTGAGCGGCGGGGAAATGCGCACGGAAACCATATCTTGCGCGATATAGCCGCCCAGTCTGATGCCGGCATCGAAGCGTTCGGCAACAATATCGACCATGCGCGGTTCGCAGGCAGGTTCGAGGCTGATTTCGGGGTATCGGCGTATAAATGATTGTAGTTTTTTCCACAATACATAGCGGAAGGCGTGTAGGTTGCCGTTGATGCGCAGGCTGCCTCTGAGCGTGTTGCGGAAGTTGCCGAGATTATTGAGGCCGGCATCGATGGCTTCAAACAGGGGGCGAGATCGGTATAAAGCTGCCTGCCTGCTTCGGTAAGCGAGATGCTGCGGGTGGTGCGGTGAAACAGCCTGATGTGCAGCCGGTTTTCCAGTGTGCGTATGGCGTGGCTCAATGCAGAGGCGGAAACGCCCATCTGTGCGCCTGCTTTGGTGAAGCTGCCGGTTTGTGCTACCGCAATAAAGGTGCGCAGGTCGTTGAGGTTTTCTTTTATGGTGATCGGCAAATTTATTTCACAAGTGGTGTGGTTTTACCCGTTAAAGGAAACGGGTAACGGCTGCAATGCGCTATAGTAGATTCATTTTAAAATGATGATGGCGGCAGCTTTGCACTGCCTGTAGCTTTCTGCTTTGTGTTTGTTGGCGGGCCAGTCGTATCAGGCCGTCTGAAAGATTTTTTTCAGACGGCCTGAGTTTTTCTGATGCGGGAAAACTGCATACGGAGAAGCCGATAATAAATAAATTATATTTAAAAATTAATTAGTTATTTGTTAGCCGCTCGCCATAATGCCGCAGTTTGATGGGCGGGATTGCTGCAGCCTGCTTTAAAACGATGATGCGCTGCTTCCCCTTATCGTGCTGCCTGCGGCTTTCTGCTTTGTGTTTGTCGGTGGATTGGCCGTATCAGGCCGTTTGAAAGATTTTTTCAGACGGCCTGATAGTTTCGATGCGGGGCCGGTATAACCGGTATGGGAACGATTCTGCTGCTGCCTCGGGGATGACTGGCATGGCTGTTCTCTTCGATTGAGTCACAATAATGCCGCAGTGCGGCAAGTGGGGCTCGGTTTTTTCCGGCTTCAAATGATGGTAGTGGCCCGCTTTGCTGTTAATTATCGTTGGATTAAATTGAAATCGATGCGGCTCTTGCCTTGCCGCAGCTTGCAGCGTTTGCGGGTTGCCCGCGCTTTGTTTTGTCAAACTTAAACCTATGGCAAGATAAATTCTGCCAAGAACCCGGCCTAAGTTTATCGGTAAGCATGCTGAAGAAGTTGGGCTGCCTTTAAAACCAATGGCCGAGTTTTGCGGCTTTGGTGCTGAGGTAGCGTTCGTTTTCTATGTTTTCCCCCACTTGCAGCGGCACACGTTCGACCACTCTGATGCCGGCATCGGCCAGCACCTGCACTTTTTCAGGGTTGTTGGTTAAGAGCTTCACTTCTTTCACGCCCAAATGCTCGAAAATATGCTTGGCCGGCGTGAAGTCGCGGGCATCTACCGGCAGACCCAGTGCCACATTGGCCTCCACCGTGTCCAAACCCTGATCTTGCAGCCGGTAGGCGCGGATTTTATTGATCAGGCCGATACCGCGCCCTTCTTGACGCAGATAGACAATCACGCCGCGCCCGGCCTGCTGCACAGCCTGCATGGCTGCCTGGAGCTGCGGGCCGCAGTCGCATTTTTGCGAAAACAGCGCATCGCCGGTTAAGCACTCGGAATGTATGCGCGCCGGCACCGGCGTGCCATCAGCAATATCGCCCATGGTCAGCGCCACGTGTTCCTGTCCGCCGGTTTCTTCAAACCCGTGCAGCGTAAACACGCCCCATTCGGTAGGCAGGCGGCAGGCGGCGATAAATTTCAACGGTTTAGTCATTTTGTTCCTCTTGATATTCGGGTTGCAGCAACGCAGCCATCGGCTCGGCCAATGCCAGTGCCAGCGCCACCCAATCGGCCTGAACGGCTTCAGTGAGCGCACCTTTGCTTTCGTATTCCACATGGACAACGCCGAGCACACTGCCGTTTTGCGAGCAGACCGGCAGCGACATCTGGCTTTGGCTGCGGCTGTTACGGCTGCCTTCGAGCGCCCCGGAAGCAAGCCAGTGCGACACATCTTCTGCCAGATTCAGCCAACCGGTTTGCGCCGAACGCACCGGCAGGTGGAAACGGGCATACTCTTCATTAACCGGCATTTGTTGCGCCAACGCCAGCCCTTGTTGCGCCAAACGCAGCAGAAACGGGCTTTGCCCGGACGGCAGCAGGGCATACACCACCGCACTTTGCGCGGCCACGGTTCGGCTGTAGGCAGAATCCAAGGCCATGAAAATCTGCTTCAGCAGGGCTTCGTGTCCGGCGGTGGGCGCGATATGTTCCGACAGCACGGCATCACCTGCGGCATACCATAAAACTTCGCGGTCGATTTCGCCCCGACCGTTGTGCATCACTGTTTGCGCAGCCAGCACGCCCACGCGGACCTCATCTTCAGATAACCGCAGACCTTGCGTTTGCAGATAATCGCGGATCAGTGAAACAGGCATGGCTTCCCTTTTCTTGCATTAATTCGGCATTGAGGCCGTCTGAATCTTTCAGACGGCCTATCTGGTTGTTTCGTATAATTGTGCGCATTATACCTTTTTTCAAGCTCGGAAGATTGGCATCTTTGCCGGCTTTAGGTATAATCCCTCGTTCCATTTCATTTTATGCGGAAGTGGCGAAATTGGTAGACGCACTGGATTTAGGTTCCAGCGCCGCAAGGTGTGAGAGTTCGAGTCTCTCCTTCCGCACCACTATCAAAAAACAACAGCCTTTACGGGCTGTTTTTTTACGTCTGATACTGTCCAACGCCACAAACCAAGATTCAAGCACAGCAAGGCTTACAGCCCGATAAAGGGCATTTTCAGACAGCCTTGATTATCCAATACAGTAAAATCCCGTCTAATTGAATAAACCAAAAAACGGGGGTATATTTGGGGGTGTCTGAAAATACCCCTAAAAAATACCCCCAAAATGCCGTTAAACAACCGCCAAATAAAGAACGCCAAGCCCGCCGAGAAGCCGTACAAACTGGCAGACGGCGGAGGTATGTTTTTGCAGGTTACACCAGCGGGCGGCAAGTTATGGCGGCTGAAATACCGCATAGACGGAAAAGAGAAATTACTTTCAATAGGCAAATATCCCGCCGTTTCTTTGTCTGAAGCCCGTAAAGCCGCCGAAAATGCCCGCCGCTTGCTTGCCGCAGGCCAAGACCCCGCCGCCAAGCAACAGGCCAAACAGAAACGGCAGATCGCCCTACTGAATACCTTTGCCGCAATCACGCAGCAATGGCACGCCCAAAACTGCCGCCGGGAAGAGAACACGCCGGACGCGTACTGCATTATTCTGAAACAGCGTTGTAGCTCCGCAGAAACCGGTTTCCTGTCGGAAACAGACGTTTTCCCGCATATCGGCAGCCACCCTCCGATTAAAGAATTTCGGATAAACGATATAAAGACCGTAAATCGAGCATATCGCCGAATGGGGCGCATTGGAAACCGCAGAGAAAATCAGGCAATGGATAGGCGGCGTTTTCAATCATGCCGCCATGCTTGAACAGGCAGACGGCAACCACGCCGCTCCGCTTGTCGATTATCTGCCCAAACGGCAGGCTGCCCATATGCCCGCCCTACCGCGCGAAGAACTAACCGAGTTTTTCAGACGGCCACTGCCGGCCGGTACACACCAACAAAACCGCCTATGCGTTTTGCTGATTATGCTTTGCTTTGCCCGCAATAACGAAATACGAGGCGGCAGATGCCAAGAAATCAACTTTGACAAGAAAACACGGGCAAATTCCCACTGAGCGCATGAAACACCTCCGCGCCCACATTATCCCGCCGGCAAACCGGCCGCTTGAGCTTTTGGCCGAACTTCACGCCATCATGGGGCACAGCCCGTTTCTGTTCCCCAGCCGAACCGCCATAGACGGCCATATCAGCGAAAACACGGCGGGTAAGATTATTAACGGCATGGGATATAAAGGCATGGCCACACCCCACGGCTTCCGAAGCCTTGCAAGCAGCGTATTAAACGAGCAGGGTTATAACCCCGATGCCATAGAGCGGCAGCTAGCCCATGTAGAACAAAACAAAGTAAGGGCGGCATACCACCACACGGAATATCTGCTACAACGGGTAGAAATGATGCAATGGTATTTTAGACTATTTGCTATTTGCGCGAACGGCATAATCAAGCCCACGCTCTGGTTGAGAGTGAAACAAAATGAGCCAAGATATACCCTTTTCTGATTTGCCTGATTTAAGCAATTGGAGACTTACGCCGACACTGAACAATAGAGCAGGCATCATTACTTTTTGGCGGCATTGACCCTACTTTTTGCCAAAATGGATTTGATGATTCGGGCAGGTTTCCCGCCACACAATTCAGGTGCGCATATTGCGAGGCAAGCATTTTTAGGCGATATCATTTTGAAAACGCTTGCTGTTCATGAGCTTTTTTGTTTGACTATAACGGAGCATCATATAAAGCAGGCACATAAACAGGGGCAGAGTATCCATTTGAGGATTGATATTGAGCGCACTAACTATAGTAATGATATTGCCAAACAACGCTGCGAGGGGATGCGTTGGAACATCGTCAACGCCATGAACAAAGCGCAGCCGCACGCTACTGCCGAAACGTTTGCTCGACATCATGAACGCGATTTATCCGCAAGCCACTGCGTTGGAGATGCTCCAGCAGCTCGACTATCTAGCGTATTGTCGAAGCAATGTTTAACGAGTTGATTGAGTGGGTCGTGTCGCTGAATTTCTGCAACGTGGTCTGTCTAAGGTTCGAGCTGTTTGAAAATGTCGAGACTTAACTGCTGGATTGGTGCAGGATTAGCAGCGTGGTGAAACCGAAAATAACATTCTCGACCACTTAGCTTAACATTTTCCGAATATGGATGACATCACCTTGCAAAACGAGCTGGTTCGAGTGATTTTTCTGTCGAGTTTGATAGGCCGTGTTGAGGCAGTGCGGGATATGAGCTGATGAATCCGGAATATATCAAGACAATTTTCGACTTAGAGCCGGAAGCAGTGGTCGAATACCTGAAGCAAAAAGGCGTGACCGTTTCATGGGATTAGCAAGACATACTAGTGGATGATGAGTACGCAACTGATAACCCGGTTTGGAATGCCATGTATCCGTCGATCGATTTCTGCTGCCGCTGCCGCGCGTGCACCCGTTATCGCGTGTCGCAGGTGAAAACCATGCCTTGCTCAGGTCGACATTCGGATCGGCTTCGGCAGTAACGAAATACACTGACTTGCATATTGACGGAAAGTTTGCCGCACTAAGTGTAGGCTTCAATGCCAACCAAGGCTAAGCTATGCTCTTAAGCGGGTTTGCAGTTCGCATCTTGATACTGCTTTTATTTTGATTAACTGCGGTTTGCTATTTAAAAATAACAGGTATTCATCTTGCGTTATTAATTGCTAAGAAGCAAAAATACCGATATGACGAAGAAAAGGCATGATGATTACCACCACGCGGCGCAGAATTCGGCCCAGTGGTTTTTTTCTGCCGACAGTGTTTTCAGATGGCTTTTTATGCGTTTGATTTCCAACTCGTATTCATCGGCATCGAGTGCGCCGCTCATCATGCGGAAGCGCAGAAACATCAGATAAGTGTTGGCGGCATCGGTTTCGCAATAGTTGCGGATATCTTTTAGACGGCCTGCATGGTAGGCTTCCCATACTTTGCTGCCGTCCATGCCGAGTTTGCCGGGAAAGCCGCACAGTTTTGCGATATCGTCAAGCGGTACGCTGGCGCGGGGCTGGTAGAGGGCGAGCAGATCCATGAGGTCGCAATGGCGGTTGTGGTAGCGGTTGATGTAGTTGTTCCATTTGAAGTCGCGGCTGTCGCCGAAATCGCCTTCGCCCATATCCCAATAGCGGGCGGCGGCAATGCCGTGTATCAGGGCGCGGTAGTGCAAAACGGGCAGATCGAAGCCGCCACCGTTCCAGCTCACCAGCTGCGGGGTGTGGGTTTCGACCAGATCGAAGAATTTGGCAATCATGGTTTCTTCGTCATCGCTGGTTTCGCCTATGGTGCCGATGTGGATTTTGTCCTGCCCCCAACGCATGCAGCAGGAGATTGCCACTACTTGGTGAAGGTGGTGCTGCATGAAGTCGCTGCCGGTTTGGGCGCGGCGTTTCTGTTGGGCGAAAACGACCGTATCGGCATCGCTTACGCTGTCGGGCAGTTCGTAAAGGGTGCGTATGCCTTTTACATCGGGTACGGTTTCGATATCGAAGGCTAAAATAGGGGTCATGGCTGAGGCTCCGGATAGTGCTTGGGCATTGTGGCATGAAGCGGCGCGTGCGCCAAGTGTGGTGTGGGCATATTATTTTCGGGTGGGGGTGTATGTTTTAACGGAAAGAAACGCAGAGTTTGATAAAATGCGCGATTTAAGGCCGTTTGAATGTTTCAGACGGCCTTGATAAAAAACATCGAGGAAATATATGAAACCCATCAAACAAATGCTGTTGTACACCCTGTTGTCGGCTTCGCTGGCGGCCTGTGGTCAGACGCCGGTGAAAAATGATCGGCCGCAAAAGGAGAAGGCCGAAGTCAAAACCGGTGCCGAGGCTGCCATTAAGGCCAAGTTGGAAAAAACTTATGCTGAGCAAAAGCTGAAAGTGCAGGGCGTCCGCACCACGCCTATCGGCGGTATTTACGAAGTGGTGGTGTCGGGCAACCAGATTATCTACACCGATGCCCAAGCCGATTATATTTTGCAGGGCAGCCTGCTCGATATCAACAAGCGCATTGATTTGACAGAAGAGCGTATGGCCGAGCTGAATGCTGTTGAGTTTGACTCGCTGCCGCTCGATAAAGCCATTAAAGAAGTGCGCGGCAACGGCAAACTCAAAGTGGCGGTGTTTTCCGACCCCGATTGTCCGTTTTGCAAGCGGCTGGAGCATGAATTCGCCAAGATGACCGACATCACGATTTATAATTTTATGATGCCGATTGCCGGTCTGCATCCTGATGCTGCCCGTAAGGCCGAACAGATTTGGTGCCAGAAAGACCGCACAGCTGCCTGGACTGCATGGATGCGCGAAGGCAAAATGCCGCCTAAGGTTGCGGGTTGTGAAAATCCGGTGGCGGAAACCACTTCGCTGGGCGAGCAGCTCGGTTTTCACGGTACGCCTGCGCTGGTGTTTCCCAACGGGCGTACGCAAAGCGGTTACAGCCCGCTTCCGCAGTTGCAGAAAACGATTGCCGAAAACCAGTAGCCCGCTGCCGGCAAACCGCTTTCATGTTCGGTTCAAGTCCGAGTATGCGGGCGGTCGGATCAAGCCCCGTTTGGATCTGCGGCAGAGCCGGCTGCAGTATGGTTTTTTTCTTGACAAACCAAGCTGTTGCTAAGATAATTCACCAATTAAGCTAAGGTGCTAAAAAAATAGCTTCGGCTTGTGAAAATAATTTTTAAGCCGATAGAGCAGTAACAAAGTCGGCCGGCATTGCCCGCAGTAATGCTGTTTTATACTTGATTTTATTTTAGTGAATGAACCATAGCCGGCCGCCGTTTGATACGGCGGGTAAATTTTTACGGCGGTTTTGTCTGCCGTACCGTTAGGAGGTGGTGTTTGCATCACGGCGCGTATCCCGCCCGGATCTTGGATCCAACCTGCGATACACCAAACTGATTTTAAGGCCGTCTGAAAATAAAAACGGCGGCCTGTAGCGATTTTGATTAAGGAATAAAAATGCCTGCTATCCGTGTAAAAGAAAACGAACCTTTTGAAGTTGCCATGCGCCGTTTCAAACGCGCTGTAGAAAAAACCGGCCTGCTCACAGAGTTGCGTGCCCGCGAAGCCTACGAAAAACCGACCACTGAGCGTAAGCGCAAAAAAGCTGCTGCGGCCAAACGCCTGCAAAAACGTTTGCGCAGCCAGCAACTGCCTCCGAAACTCTACTGATTCCGCCATACTTTTTGATTGCGGTATAAATTAAGTTATACACCGTAAGGCTTCGTCCTTGCGGTGTTTTGGCTATGTATGGCTGCCTGTTTTGTCTGCAGATTGAAACATTCCAATCCACTCAAAATAACGGCAATGTTGGTTTCGACTCCGCCTGAAGAGAGTGGATTGTGTAAGCTGCTGAAGCGGCAGCAGGGGAGAATCCGTATGATTGGTTGTGCTGTTTTCGGCTTGCCGTTTTGTGCTTATTTCGGCAGATCGGCTATAGCGGTGTAAGCTGCAGGCGTAAAAAGCGTCAAACCTAATAGCAGGCCGTCTGAAAACTTGATTTTTTTGCCGGGCGGCATCATTGGTGCCATACCGACTGTTTATTTAACCGAGAGAATTACCATGAGCCTGAAAGCCCGACTTGCCGAAGATATGAAAACCGCTATGCGCGCAAAAGACAGCGTAACGCTTTCTACAGTGCGCCTGATTAATGCCGCCGTCAAACAATTTGAGGTGGACGAACGAAAGGAAGCCGATGATGCCAGGGTAGCGGCCATCATCACAAAAATGATCAAACAGCGCAAAGACAGCGCAAAAATTTACACCGATGCAGGCCGCAACGATTTAGCCGACAAAGAAAATGCAGAAGCCGAAGTCCTCAAACGCTATCTGCCGCAGATGATGTCGGCAGAAGAGATCCGTGTGGCCGTGGAGGCGGCAGTAGCCGAGAGCGGCGCGGCGGGAATGGCCGATATGGGGAAAATGATGGGCATTTTGAAAACCCGCTTAGCCGGTAAAGCCGATATGGGCGAAGTGAATCAGGTGTTGAAGGAAATTCTATCTGCCCGAGGGTAGCGATACCGTCTGAAAAAGCCGTGCCGATGAGGTAGGTGTTTTCAGACGGCCTGTTACCAACTCTCAGACTAATCCGACAACTTTTCCTGCCTGCTGTGATAGAAATAGAGGTAAATCAATCCTATCGGAGCAATAAAAACAGCAAACATCCAGCATAACAGCATCGTAAAGATTTTGACCAGCAGCATCAGCAATGCATTAACAAAAAACATATTTTCGCCCATGATGTATCCAACTATGCTCTCATAGCCGCTTCCGATTTGCGAGCCCATAAAAAAGAAAAATGCGGGAAAAATAAGGCCGAACAGAAATTGACGGATATAATAAGTAGGGGAAAGGCCGCCGAAAGTTTTTTGCCAAATATTCATGTTTTGCTTTCCGAAGTTTGAAAATACATTATTCAGACAGAAACGGAATAATAGGAAAACAATATCGGCTTTGCCAGCAACCAGAGAGAATAAAAAACGCTGTTTCCGATAGAAATTTAACCGATTAGGAGTCTTCGGATGAAAGTGAACGATAAAATCCGCCTTTTACGCGAAATGAACCGCTGGACACAGGAAGAAATGGCCGAACGGCTGGAAATGTCGCACAACGGTTATGCCAAATCGAGCGTGGGGAAACCAAACTGTATCTCGACAAACTTAATCAGATTGCTCAAGTTTTCAACATCAATTTGTCCGACTTGGTGGCCGACAACGATAAGAATATTTTCTTTTTCCTGCATGAAACACGAGATCATACCAGCGCAAACTATTTTGATTCCGATAAAGCACTTATCGAGTTGGAAAACCTGAAAATACAGTTGGCACACTAAAAAAGAAATTATTGCCCGGCAAAACAAAGAACTCTCAGCCCTGCAGGAAATTATCGAACTGTTCAAACAGAAGCAGCCTGTATAACGGCCAGGGTACTGCGGAAGAAGATAAACCTACAGCTTGAAAGGCCGTCTGAAAACATATGTCCATACAGCAGATATTTTCAGACGGCCTCAAACCATAAAACCATGATCCCCAGTGAATTTATAGACGAGTTGCTGGCCAAAGTCGATATTGTCGATATTGTCGATGAATATGTGCCGCTGAAAAAAGGCGGCGCCAACTACATGGCCTGCTGCCCGTTTCACAAAGAAAAATCGCCGTCTTTTTCGGTGAGTCCGCAGAAGCAGTTTTACCACTGCTTCGGTTGCGGTGCGCACGGTACGGCCATCGGTTTTATCATGGAATATCAGGGGCTGGGTTTTACCGAAGCCGTACAGCATCTGGCCGACCGCGCCGGCTTGGCTGTGCCGCGTACGCACGGGCGGCAGGATAACCCCGCGCAGCGCGCCGAACGCAAGAAAAAACAGCAAACACTGGAAGAAACCACCGAAGCTGCTGCCGCTTTTTACAGAGGCCGTCTGAAACAGGATGCGCGCGCGCAGGAGTATTTGCGCAAACGCGGCCTGAGTGCCGAAATCATCGGGCATTACGGCTTGGGCTATGCGCCCGAGGGCTGGCAGCCGCTGGCGCAGGTGTTTCAGCCGTATCCCAACACCCCGCTGGTGGAAAGCGGCATGGTGGTGGAAAAAGACGGCAAACATTACGACCGTTTCCGCGACCGCATCATGTTTCCCATACGCAGCCCGCGCGGGCAGGTTATCGGCTTCGGTGCCCGCGTGCTCGACAAAGGCGAGCCGAAATACCTCAATTCGCCAGAAACGCCGCTGTTTGATAAAGGCCGCAATCTCTACGGCCTTTACGAAGGCCGCGCCGCCGTCAAAGAAACAGGGCGCATTTTGGTGGTGGAAGGTTATATGGATGTGGTGGCACTGGCGCAGTTCGGCATCGGTTACGGCGTGGCTGCACTCGGCACCGCCACCACCGCCGAACATGTGAAAATCCTGATGCGGCAAACCGACAGCATCTATTTCTGTTTCGATGGCGACAGGGCAGGGCGCAAAGCCGCATGGCGCGCACTCGAAAACGCCTTGCCGCAGCTGAAAGACGATAAAGCCCTGCATTTTCTGTTTCTGCCCGAGGAACACGACCCCGACAGCTATATCCGCGCTTATGGCAAAGCCCAGTTTGAAGATGCCCTGCTCAACCAAAGCAAACCTTTGTCGGCCTATTTTTGGGAGCACCTTTCAGACGGCCTCAACCTGAACACGCAAGAAGGCAAGGCCGAATTGGTTAAAACCAGCGCACCGCTGCTTGCCCAAATTACCGCGCCTGCTCTATCTTTTCTGTTGAAGCAGGAGCTTGGCGGCAAAGTGGGCATCGACCCGGCCAATCTTGCCCGCCTGCTGGGGCAGGAGGCACCCAAGCAGTACACCAAGCAGAAAAGCTACAGGCTGCCTCAAGAAACTTTCAGGCAGCCGCAGATGCCCACCCTGATAGAGCGGCAGATACGCAGCCTCTTGATAAATCCTGCATGGGCTGCATATATAGAGCTGCCCGAATATCTCAACCTTAGCGGCGATTTCGCCTGCCTGGCCAATCTTGCCGAACTCATCAACAACCGCGCAGAGCCGCCGGGCAGCGCACAGATTTTGGAACATATGCGCGGTACACCTTATGAAGCCACCATCAGCCGCATTTTTCAAAATATGGGCAGTGCGCAAGAGTTGGAAAGCAGCAGCGAGGAAGATTGCGAAAGTTTCAAACTTGGCATGAAAAAGCTGCTAAATGAGTTAAAATACGCCCAAATTGAAATACTGAAGCAAAAAAACCGGCAGGGCGGTTTGAGCGAAAGCGAAAAAAAACTGCTGCTGGCCTTATTGATGCCGGCACATTAAACACCTTGAAGCAGGCTTGCGAACACGATTCGGGGCCGTCTGAAAACACCACACACCACACTGCAACCGAGCGCTCTTGCATCCACCGCAGAACACCTTTCGATTGTTTCAGACGGCCTCACTCCATCAAACCGTTTTAACCAGAGAACATTCTATGTCTAACGAAAAACCCGATACCCACGACAGCGAATACCAAGAACAAGACGGCAACCGCCCGCTGACCCTCGAAGAGCAGCGGGCGCGGTTGCGCCAGCTTATCATCGTGGGCAAAGAGCGCGGCTATATCACCTATTCCGAAATCAACGATGCCCTGCCCGATGATATGTCGGATGCCGAGCAGATCGACAATATCGTCAATATGATTATCGGCTTGGGCATTCAAGTAACCGAGCAGGCTCCCGATGCCGAAGATATGCTGATGAGCGACAACACTGCCGCCATCACCGATGAAGATGCCGTAGCCGAAGCCGAAGCGGCCTTGTCGAGCGTGGACAGCGAATTCGGCCGCACCACCGACCCGGTGCGTATGTATATGCGCGAAATGGGGCAGGTGGATCTGCTTACCCGCGAAGATGAAATCATCATTGCCAAAAAAATCGAAAACGCCCTGAAAAACATGATTCAGGCAATCGCCGCCTGCCCCGGTTCGATTGCCGAGATTCTCGATTTGATCCGGCGCGTCCGCGAAGACGAAATCAAGGTGGACGAAGTGGTGGAAGCCATTATCGACCCCAACGAAGTGCTGTTAAACGAACTGGGCTTGGGGCATCTCGAAAGCGCACCCGCCGCCGCAACCGAAACCGGCCGCGGTGATGACGGCGATGACGGCGAGAGCGATGATGATGAAGACGAAACCAGTGCGGAAGCCATTGCCGCCACCAATCTGGAAGAGTTGAAACAGAAAGTGTTGGAACACTTCGAGCGCATCCGGGCCGACTACGACAATATGGTGGCCGCCCTGGCCAAGCACGACAGCCGCCACCAAGCTTATCTCGAACACCGCGATGCCATCGCCTCCAAACTGCTTGAAGTGCGCTTTGCAACCCGCCAAATCGAAAGCCTGACCGGCAGCCTGCGCGAGCGCGTGGACAACATCCGCCGGCTGGAGCGCGAAATCCGCGACATCTGCGTGGAGCGCGTACATATGGACCGCGATTACTTTATCAGCTATTTCCTGCCCGAAATCACCGATTTGGAATGGGTAGAGGCCGAAATCACCAAAAACAACGTGTGGAGCAACGCGCTCGACCGTTTCCGCCATGCCATCATCGAAAAACAAACCGAGCTGGCCGATATGGAAACCGAAACACAGATTTCCATCGAAGAGTTGAAAGAAATCAACAAAAACATGGTGATCAGCGAAAAAGAAACCGCTGCCGCCAAGCAGGAAATGATTCAGGCCAACCTGAGGCTGGTGATTTCGATTGCCAAAAAATACACCAACCGCGGCCTGCAGTTTCTTGATTTGATTCAAGAAGGCAACATCGGCCTGATGAAGGCGGTAGACAAATTCGAATACCGGCGCGGCTATAAATTTTCCACCTACGCAACCTGGTGGATACGCCAGGCAATCACCCGCTCGATTGCCGACCAGGCGCGCACCATCCGCATACCCGTGCACATGATTGAAACCATCAACAAAATGAACCGCATCTCGCGCCAATATCTTCAAGAAAACGGCGAAGAGCCCGACTCTGCCAAACTGGCCGAATTGATGGAAATGCCGGAAGACAAAATCCGCAAAATCATGAAAATTGCCAAAGAGCCGATTTCGATGGAAACCCCCATCGGTGATGACGATGATTCGCATCTGGGCGACTTTATCGAAGATGTCAACAATATCGCTCCCGCAGAAGCCGCCATGTATTCCAGCCTGCACGAAGTAACCAAAGAAGTGCTGGAGAGCCTGACCCCGCGCGAAGCGAAAGTGCTGCGTATGCGCTTCGGTATCGACATGAACACCGACCACACGCTCGAAGAAGTGGGCAAACAGTTTGACGTTACCCGCGAGCGTATCCGCCAAATTGAAGCCAAAGCCCTGCGCAAACTGCGCCACCCCACCCGCAGCGACCGCCTGCGCAGTTTCTTGGACAGCGAAGAAAACAAGCAGTAAGTTTGGCGGGGCAAGGTTATCGTGTATAACCTGCTTTTTCCGCTTGAATCATGGCAGTGTTGCTGTTTTGGCGGGTTGGTTGAAAAAGGCCGTCTGAAATGTTTCAGACGGCCTTTTTACGGATACCGGCATCATTCGTCTTTATCGAAAAACGCCAGCTTTACCACATAACACAGAAACAACACCGCCAACAGCAGCATAGCGGTTTCCAGGGCGTTATCCTGCGGGCTTTGGTTCCAATAAAAAATCTCTTTTTTCATCTGCTTATTCCTTTTTCACACGCGGCACATCGCGGTTGAGCTGCCGCCACAGCGCGGCAAACCACAAATACATCACGAAAACAAACGGAAAGCCCGAAAACGACCCCACGGCTTTGATGCCTTCCATTTTGCCGGTAAAAATCACGGCATAGCTGATTAAGGTCATAAACACGCACCATACCACCGCGCGGAATTTGTTTTCACTGCGGCCGCTGCTGCTGGTCATGATGCCCAGCGAGATGGCCGCACTGGTTACTGTGGTTACGATAAAGCCGAGAAACAGCACAATGGTCAGCGGTTTGGTAAAGCCTGAAAGCGGCAGCATATTGAGCAGATAATAAAACGTGCCTTCATAATCGCCCTTGTTGGCGATTTCGGCCAAACGCCCGCTGCCCTCCACGGTGTCGAGCAGGCTGAAACCCGAAAACACCGAAAACCAAATCACGATAAAGCCCGCCGGCACCATTACCGAAGCAAACACAAACTGGCGCAATGTGCGGCCTTTGGAAATTTTGGCAAGAAACACGCCCACAAACGGCGCCCACGTTACCCACCACACCCAATAAGCCATCGGATACCACACCACCCAGTCGCGGTTGTGGAACATATACAGCTCAAACGAATGGTGCACCGTTTTGGTGAGGATGTTGCCCACCGCCACCGCCATTGTGCTTAAAAAGTAATGCGTGGGGCCGACAGCAAACACAAACAGCAGCAGCAACACCGAAAAATAAACCGTCCAATCGCCCAAAAACTTCATGCCTTTGTTAATCGGCAGCACCGCGCCGGCGGTGTAGAGCGCGGCCAGCGCCGCCAATACTGCCGCTTTCCAGCCGATAGCATCGAAAGCAAAGCCGGTGATGATTTTCAGCCCCGAAGCAATCTGCACCGAAGCCATTGCAATCGAAGAAGAAACCGACATGGCAATCGACAAAATCGCCATACCGGTAACGGCTACGCCCAGCGGCTTTGCCCATTTTTTATGGCGGAACGCATATTGCAGCGGTGCGGCGGGGGTACATTCGGTTTTGTGCTGGTAGGTAAAATAAGCCATCACCAAGCCTGCAATCATATACAGCGACCATGCCGGAATGCCCCAAACATGCAGCGCCAGGCTCATGGCGTTTTCCACTTTCTGATATTCCGCCAGCCCGGCCGCCTGAACGCCTATGGGAGCCTGGAAATAGTGCCACAGGGCTTCGATGGGGCCGAAAAACACAATGCCCACGCCGATGCCGGCGGTAAAGAGCATATTCATCCACGAAAGAAACGAATATTCGGGCACCGCATCTTTGCCGCCCAGGCGGATATTGCCGAAGCGCGGCGACAGCGCCACCGCCAATCCCACACCGAAGGCCAGCAGCGGCAGCCACATAATCAGCCAGTCGAATTTCAGGTAGAAAAATTTGCTGGCGGTTGCTATGGTGCCGGTGAGCAGGGTGGGGCTCACGACTGCAGTAACAGCCATCAGGCCGACCAGAAGGGAAGTCCATAAAAAATAATTGGGGCGTTTCGAAGAAACTTCTTGTGTAGGCATACGCTGCCCTTTCTTAGGTTTTTTGGAAAAAACACCGGCAGAAACATCATGCCGTTTTGTTATGCGGGCATCTTGGCAACAAGGGTCGGATAATGCCGAAGGCCGTCTGAAAAACCGTCAGCGTTCAGACGGCCGAGCCCTTTGCAGCATTCAAAAAAGCGTTTATCCGCCGCCATTTCTGCCTACACCGGGGCCGCGCAGCGGCTTTGCGGATCTGATGACGGTATTTCGGCCTTCAGACGGCATTAAGGTATTTTGCAGAGGCTTCGGCCTGATTCTATCCGGCGTTCAGACGGCCGAAAGCCGCAATCAGGCAATTTGGGTTTGGTGTTCGCTGCCGTTGCGGCTGCGGATTTCGCCCAAGCGGTAAACGGTTTCTCCCTGCTCGGTCAGAAAATCCTGCACCGCAGCGGCATCTTCAGCCGACACCACAACCACCATGCCGATGCCGCAGTTGAAGGTGCGGTACATTTCGTGTGCCGACACATTGCCCGCCTGTTGCAGCCATTGGAACAGCTTGGGCATAGGCCATGATTGCGCATCGATTTGGGCAACGGTGTTTTGCGGCAGAATGCGCGGCACGTTTTCGGTGATGCCGCCGCCGGTGATGTGCGCCATGCCTTTGATGGTGAATTGTTGCAGCGCGGCCAGAATCGGCTTCACATAAAGGCGGGTGGGGGCGATAACGGCCTGGCGCAGGGTTTTGCCGTTGTCAAACTCGGCATCCAAATCGGGGTTGTCGCGCTCGATGATTTTGCGGATTAGGGAATAGCCGTTGGAGTGCGCGCCATTGCCGGCCAAACCCAACACCACATCACCTTCGGTAATATTGCGGCCGTTGATAACCCGGTCTTTTTCCACCACGCCCACAGCGAAGCCCGCCAAATCGTATTCCCCCGGCGGATACATGCCGGGCATTTCGGCAGTTTCACCGCCGATTAAGGCGCAGCCCGATTCTTCGCAGCCTTGCGCAATGCCTTTGATGACATCGGTGGCGCGCGCCACATCGAGTTTGCCGCAGGCGAAATAATCGAGAAAAAACAGCGGCTCTGCGCCCTGCACCAAAATATCGTTTACGCTCATGGCCACAAGGTCGATGCCCACGGTGTCGTGTTTGTCCCAATCAAAGGCCAGCTTCAGCTTGGTGCCTACGCCGTCTGTGCCCGAAACCAACACAGGGTTGCGGTATTTTTTGCTGATTTCCACCAGCGCGCCGAAACCGCCCAAACCGCCTAACACTTCGGGGCGCATGGTGCGTTTGGCAAAAGGTTTGATGTTTTCGACCAGTTGGTCGCCGGCATCGATATCGACACCTGCATCGCGGTAGCTCAGGGAAGTGTTGCTCATGCGGGGCTTTCTTGTTCAGAGTTGGAAAAATGCGGCCGGGGCGGAAAACGTGATTGCTGCCGCGCTGTTGCCGCCTCGTCTTAAAAGAAACGGCTCTGAGGCCGTTGAAGCGGCAACAGAGCTGGCATTTTGCTGCCTCGGCAAAAATAATTCTGCCGCTGTATTTTACCCGATTTTGTGCCGCTTAAGCATTTTCAGACGGCCTGAAAAGCCAAATCAAATATGGTATGCTTGGAGCCGTCTGAAAACCGGTAATGAATCATTTTTATGTATCGCAAAAAAACTCGAGGCAGCAAGCCGTGGTTCGCTGCCGCAGCTGTGGCTGCCGTTTTTATTTGGTTGGTTTATGCGCTGGGCAATATTCTCACGCCGTTTATTGTGGCGGCGGTTTTGGCCTATATTCTAAACCCGCTGGTGGAAAAGCTGCGCAACCGGGGTATCAAGCGTGCCCCGGCGGCGATGGTGGTGATGATATTGTCGCTGGCGGCGCTTTTTGCGCTGGTGCTGATTATGGTGCCGATGCTGGTTAACCAGTTTAACAATCTGGTCGAGCGCCTGCCCCAAATTGTGGGGTTTGTCCAAAACAGGCTCTTGCCGTGGGTGAGCCGCCTGGCGGGGGAGCAGGTGGAAATCGATGTGCAGAGCGTGAGCGCATGGTTGCAGTCGCACACAGGCGAATTGAGCAATGCGCTGCGCAAAGCCGCCCCCACTTTGCTGCGCCAGGGCGGCAATGTGGCAGCAGGGCTTTCTAATTTGCTGCTGCTGCCGTTTCTGCTGTATTACTTTTTACTCGACTGGCAGCGGTGGTCGCGCGGCGTGCGCGCGCTGGTGCCGCGCCGTTTTCTCGACAGTTATGTGCGCATCAGCGGCAATATGGATAAGGTGCTGGGCGAGTTTCTGCGCGGGCAGTTGATGGTGATGCTGATTATGGGCCTGATTTACGGCACCGGCCTGATGCTGGTAGGGCTGGATTCGGGCTTTGCCATCGGTATGATTGCCGGCATTTTGGTGTTTGTGCCCTATTTGGGCGCGTTTACCGGCCTGCTGCTGGCTTCGGTTGCCGCACTGTTGCAGTTCGGCTCGTGGCAGGGGCTGCTGATTGTGTGGGCGGTGTTTGCCGCCGGCCAGTTTTTAGAGAGTTTCTTCATCACGCCGAAAATTGTCGGCGACCGTATCGGCCTTTCGCCTTTTTGGGTGATTTTCTCATTGATGGCGTTTGGGCAGCTGATGGGCTTTGTGGGTATGCTGGTCGGCCTGCCGCTGGCGGCGGTTACGCTGGTGCTGCTGCGCGAAGGGGCGGATATGTATTTCAAAAGCTGGTTTTACAACCATAAATAGCACGCTGCCGGGTGCCGCCGCAACCGATGTGGGGGGTTTCGCACATTTTTACATTTTTGACACTGGGCATGCTGCAGACGGTGCAGGATAGGGCCAAAGCGGCAAGGTTTCAAGCTGGGCAGATTCACGGCGCAGCAAATCTGCCCGTTACCGCGCTTTTGCACGGAGAGAATGGTTTTGAAAACCGCCGGGCGGCAGCAAAAAATAGCGGGATACGGTTGGTGCCGCCTGCGGCCTGCCGTTTGGCGGAAAATGTGCCGGCGCAGGAAGATGCCCCAAAGGCCGTCTGAAACCCAAAGGAAAGGCCGTCTGAAATTTTCAGACGGCCTTTGGGTGTTTGAAGATTCTATCCGAGGCTAATCCACCGCTTTATGCTTGTGTTTGCTGTGCAGTTTCCACTTTACCGCATAGCCCAGCACCACGGGCGCGGCGGCAAGAATGGTTTTAAAAGTCCAGCCCGCATACCAGGGCTTGTTGATGATAATGGCCGAAGACTCTGCGCCCGGCACCAGAATATCGCGCACCGCCATCCAATCGAGATAAGGCCACCAACAGGCAGTCAGCATTCCCAGAAAAAACGGCCAAACCGCCCGGCTCAGGTTGCGCTGCCACAGTATGAAGCACAGGGCGGTACAAATCAGCGTCAGCGCAGAAATCAGCAACTTGGTTTGCGCGGGGGCACCGAGATAATCGGCGGCCAGATAGGCCAACACCACCCACAAGGCGGCCAGCACAGCCACAATCAACTCTTCAGGGCGTTTAAACATCGCAGCTCCTCGGTAGGTTTTGGAAACGGTTTGCCACACAAGGCTTCCAAATATACCGCAAAACCCCTGTTTTGGATACCGCGCCCGTTTTCAGACGGCCTTAGCCAAACCGCCTGCAGAGCGTTAAAATAAGTTTTTCCACACCACCGGCAATTTGTTATGGACACCAAAACCATCATCACCGGCTACAGCAGCGGCTTGGGCAAAGCGCTGGCCGAACACTATCTTCAGGCCGGTTGCAGCGTATTGGGTTTGGCGCGGCGGCAAGTGTGTTTAAGGCCGTCTGAAAAACTGGTGCGGGAGCCAATCGATTTAGGCGACACCGCCGCGCTTTGCGCCTGGTTGGCGGGCGGTGCTTTGGAGCAGTTTGTTGCAGACGCAGCCGAAATCGTCTTAATCAACAACGCTGCAGCGGTTGCACCCAATGCGGTGGCGGGGCGGCAGCAGGCGGCCGAAATCGCCGCCGCCGTGCCGCTCAACATTACCGCACCGATGCTGCTGGCCAACCATCTGATTGCCTGCAAGCCCGGGCAGGCGGTTTTAAAAATCGCCCATATCGGCAGCGGGGCAGGGCGCACTGCCTACCCGGGCTGGAGCGTGTATGGCGCCGCCAAAGCCGCGCTCGACCACCACGCCCGCTGCATTGCTGCCGAACGACACCCGCGTGTGTATATCGCATCGGTTGCTCCGGGCGTGGTCGATACCGATATGCAGCGCGAAATCCGCCGGGCGCATGAAGCGGATTTCCCGATGGTGCAGCGTTTTCTCAACCTGAAATCCGAAGGCGGCCTGAGCAGCCCGCAGGCAGCCGCCGCCGAAATTGCGTCAATCATTGCCGACAGGCATTTCGGCGCAGAAATTATCGATGATGTGCGCCGCCTGCGTTAGGCGCGGGATACCATGTTTTCAGACGGCCTCGGAGCCGTCTGAAAACCCAAACACAGAAAGCAACCCTTATGAGCAACGATTTCCAATCGGTTTTGAAAAAATTGGGCAAACAGGCCAAGCAGGCCGCCGAAATGCAGGCCGAGGCAGAGGCGGCGGCAAGCAGGCAGGCAGCGCAGCAAGTGGATTTCGCCAAAGAAATGGCTGGCGTTACCCCGCTGAAAAACAGCGGCCGCTACACGCCGCCGCGCGACAAATCACCCATCAGGCCGCGCCAAGCCCAAGCAGACGCTTTGGCGGCGGAAGATTATTTTTATGTGGGTGGCGGCGGTACCGGCGAGCCGCCTGCAACCTTCAGCAAAAACGGGCAGGGTAAAAACGATATCCACCGGTTGCAGAGCGGCCATTGGCCGGTGGTGGCAGATGTTGATCTGCACGGCTATACGCAGGAGCAGGCGCAGCAGGTGTTGAACGAATTTATCGTGTTTACCCAAAAACGCGGTGTGTGCGGCGAAATCGTGCACGGCAGCGGCTTGGGATCTTCGGGTTATCGGCCCGTGTTGAAAAATCTGGTGCGCCGATGGCTGATGGCCCATCCCGATGTGCTGGCTTATGCCGAGCCGCGCCCGGGCAACGATGGTGCGGTGAGGATTCTGCTGAAACGCAACCGCCCATGGGAGCAGGAAAGTTAGGGAGGGAGATTGCGCACACCTCTGCCGCTCCGAGCCCGCAGCCTAGCTGCGGCATTGCCGCGCACGAAGAGAGCGTTTATACCAATTGTTGAATCGGCGGAACCGGTTTGGGCTTAGTTGATTCGGTTGGGTTTACTGCCCGGTATTGGGAAGCTTTTAGGCCGTCTGAAATGCTGAACAGTACCTTTGAAAGTTAAACACTTCCTCCAACTTTATATTTATAAAGGTGCTGTTTTCTAGTCCAAATACACGCCCAACTTCAAGTACCAAGCCGCACCCTATTATCACCAAGTGCACAGCCAACAGCGCACCAAATGGTACTTCAACGTCTCACGCACACACCTGCACCGTTGGATAGCCGCTTATCGGCTGATTGAAGAATTGGGGTACATGATGGCGCAGAACGACTGCCTAAAACACATGAAAACCCTCAACGAAAAGGAGGGTACGCTGCCAAAGCTACCAAACCGTTTAAACAAGGCAATTGTTGGGACAATGCGCCGATGGAGGGTTTCACACTGAAACATGAATGGATTAGTTTAAACTTAAAAAAGCCAGGTTCTGTAGTCGACAGAATCCGACTTGAAAAGGCTGTTTGAGAAAGATTCTTAACTTGTCTAAGTATTGGGGGACAGCTCACAGCTTTCAGGCGGCCTAAATGAATTTTGTAAAAGTTTCGGCATATACCTGATATGGCTGAACCGATAAAATCCGGCAAAGGAAGTGGATACGCGCAAGGTCGGCAGGTGATGTTGTGATTTTAAGAGAATGGGATTCGGGATGGCGGGGCCTTTTTGGTTTCCATTACGGTGTTTTCGCACCTCGGTTCAAAGGTTAAAGAGAGTGGTTTTGCCGGCCGCCAAATGGCAGCAGAACCGGTTTGGTACCGTTTGTCGCCGCCTTGTGCCGGTTGGGGCCTGCTGTTTTGCAGTGAAAAAATAAGGCAGTGCTGAGATATATCGGTTGTTGGTTGAATATACCGAAACCCGGCAATGAAATGTTGAGGCAGCAAAAAACACCCCCAAACAAGGGTGCTTTTGGCTTTAACGGTGCTCGGGCTTTTGCAGCAGGCTGGTTTCAGCTTGGAAGCATTGCCGTTATGCCGTACAAGGGTAAGCCCGGGCATGATGGTGCAAGTGCTTCGGAGTTGATGGGTTTGGTTGGCTGAGGCTTCTCGGCCGTATCAGGCTTTTTTATTCATCAGTGCGGCTCTGATGTAGGCGGTGAACAGCGGGTGGCCTTTGCGCGGGGTGGAGGTGAATTCGGGGTGAAACTGGCAGGCGAAAAACCACGGGTGGCCGGGCAACTCGATGGTTTCTACCAGGCGCTCGCTGCCTGCGGATACGCCGCCGACCACCAAGCCGGCCTGCTCCAGCGCGGGCACGAAGTTGTTGTTTACTTCGTAACGGTGGCGGTGGCGTTCTTTGATTTCGGTGCTGCCGTAGATTTTGGCGGCAAGGCTGTCGGGGTTTAATTCGACTTCTTGCGCGCCCAAGCGCATGGTGCCGCCGAAATCGGCATTTTCATCGCGTTTTTCCATGCTGCCGTCTGCGGTTTGCCATTCATCGATAAGTGCCACAACGGGATAAGGGGTTTTCAGATCGAACTCGGTGGAGTTTGCCCCTTGCAGGCAGGCCATGTTGCGGGCATATTCTATCAGCGCAATCTGCATACCCAGGCAGATGCCCAAATAAGGAATATTGTTTTCGCGCGCATATTTAACAGCGGCAATTTTGCCTTCCACGCCGCGCGCGCCGAAGCCGCCGGGCACGAGAACGGCATCCATGCTGTGCAGGCAGGCGGTGCCTTCTTTTTCGATAGACTCGCTGTCTACATAGGTAATCTGCACATCGGTTTCGGTGTGGATGCCGGCGTGTTTCAGGGCTTCGGTCAGCGATTTGTAGGATTCGGTCAAATCCACATATTTGCCGACCATGGCGATTTTAGCAGTGTGTTTGGGATTTTTGATGGCGTAAACAATCTTCTTCCACTCGGTTAAGTCGGCCTGCTGCACATTGAGCTGCAATTGCTCGCAGATAATGTTGTCGATGCCTTGGCTGTGCAGCATTTCCGGGATTTCATAGATACTGTCGGCATCATAACTGCCGGCCACCGCGCGTTCTTCCACATTGCAGAACAGGGCGATTTTTCGCCTTTCTTCTTCGGGCAGGGTGCGGTCCATGCGGCAGATCAACACATCGGGCTGGATGCCGATTTCACGCAATTCTTTCACTGAGTGCTGGGTGGGTTTGGTTTTGATTTCGCCGGCGGCAGCGATATAGGGCACATAGCTCAGGTGCACATATAAAGTATTGCTGCGGCCGAGCTGGCTGCGCATCTGGCGGATGGCTTCCAGAAACGGCAGCGATTCGATATCGCCCACCGTGCCGCCGATTTCGACAATGGCCACATCGCAGCCCCCCGCGCCTTCGTGGATTTTGCGTTTGATTTCATCGGTGATATGGGGGATAACCTGCACGGTGCCGCCAAGATAGTCGCCCCGGCGCTCTTTGGCGATTACCTGTTCGTAAACCTGCCCGGCGCTGAAGCTGTTGCGGCGCAGCATGGTGGCATTGATAAAGCGCTCATAATGGCCCAAATCCAAATCGGTTTCAGCGCCATCATCGGTTACAAACACTTCGCCGTGCTGAAACGGGCTCATGGTGCCGGGATCGACATTGATATAGGGGTCGAGTTTGAGCATGGTAACGCTCAAGCCGCGTGATTCGAGAATGGTGGCAATAGAAGCGGCGGCGATACCTTTACCCAATGAAGATACAACGCCGCCGGTTACGAAAATAAATTTGGTCATGATTTTTACCGCTCGTTTTGAATGCGTGATTTTACATTGAAAGGGAGGAGGGTTTCAATAAGGACAGGCCGTTTGAAAACTCCTGCGCAGCCCCAGCGTGCATTCCAAACCATGCAGAATTTCCGGCCGCAGCAGTCAATCCGCAAGCCGTCCAACATTTTGAAACCGGCAAGAGCGTTTTCAGACGGCCTTAACTGCCCGCGCACCCCGCATCAGTGCAGGAGCTTGAACACACCATAAAGTTTCCAACCACCCGCGCTTGATAAAACACAGGTCGTCTGAACCCAGCAGCTTGGGCTGCCTGCCGGGGAAGTGTTCACCTGCCCAGGGACGTGTTCAAAAGAGCAGTTTAAAAGGGGGGGGCAAAGGGGAGTGATTGAAAGAGAGTATTCGAAAGTGAGTGTTCAAACGGCCTTTCCGTCCGCCCGCGCTTAAAATAAAAAACCAAGGCCGTCTGAAAACCGTCTGCCAAACTTTCAGACGGCCTGATATTGCCCTCAGGAAAAGGGGGTATTTTGAGCCGCAGCCGTACCGACAGGAATATTGATAACCTGATATTGCCTCAAGAAAAAGGGGCATTTCGACATTCCTCACCTCAACAAACCCGATTCATTACAAACCGTTACCCGCCTCACCCTTGCCCTCCTCCAGCCAAACACTCGCCGCCGCATCAGTGCGGTAAGCTCCAGCCTGCTTTCCCAAATCCTGCACCGTCCGCGTATTCCGTGAGTCGAACCATGATTGCTTTGCCTGCAAACCGTCAATTTTCCTATACGAAACCCTGTCCTGCCTAATAAAACCCTGTCCGGAGCCGACACATTCGGGCGTATGGCCGTTAAGAAACTGATTGACTGTTATGATGGCAAAAGCGGGGTTTTAATTATAATAATTTTATTAATTTATTGATTATTTAAGGATTCGTGAGATGAGAAATATTTATGTGCGTATTGGTAACTCCGGCCGTCCGACTTTGTGCGAAGTTGCTACCTATGACAAAGGCAGGCTGGCG
>NZ_JADGLG010000099.1:0-2669 GCF_015235335.1 Neisseria sp. 19428wB4_WF04 | reverse complement strand
CATGCATAACATCCAGGTTGGGCTCCGCTGTGTGATAAAGCGGAGCAGTTTATAACAAACGGAGAGTGGCTCAATTTTGGAGCACAACTCCCCGTTTCCCTGGCTCAGTTTTGCACGATATTTAACAGCCTGATCTACTTCCAAAACCAAATCATAGCTGATGACGAGAGACTTTGCGGTATAAGATAATGACGGTATCAGGTTGGATGCTGGGATATCGGCAGCCGAATGT
Organism: Neisseria sp. 19428wB4_WF04; assembly: GCF_015235335.1. NCBI lineage: Bacteria > Pseudomonadati > Pseudomonadota > Betaproteobacteria > Neisseriales > Neisseriaceae > Neisseria > Neisseria sp. 19428wB4_WF04. Next base: position 2,437 of record NZ_JADGLG010000099.1, on the reverse strand, counting down.
GCGGCGGTTCCCAGTATAAGGTATAAAATATTCAAGCGGTTTTCTTTGGGGTGCTTATTTAATTTATAGTGTGTTATCTTGATTTTAGCAGCCTGTCGCAACTGATAACCGATACCGACCCCCAAAATATAAATAATGCTGAAATTTTCTATAGTGGCTCAACGAGGCGTGTAGTAATTGGATCAACCGTGTTATAGAAAATAGGTTTTCAGACGGCCTTGCAGTACAATCAGGCCGTCTGAAAACCTGCTTACCTTTCACTATGCAACTTTTCAAATATCTTCAATCGCAAGGCATAGGCAGCCGTAAAGAGTGTCTGCAGCTGATTGAAAACAACGGTATTGCTATCAACGGTATCCTGTATAACGATACGCGCTGTACTATCCGCCCCGAAGAAATACGCACTCTTGAAATCAATGGTGAATCGTTGGTGGTTGTGCCCATGCCTTATTTTTATATCTTACTCAATAAGCCTGCGGGTTATGAAACATCACATAAACCACAGCACTATCCCAGCGTATTCAGCCTGTTTCCCAACCATATGCGCCGCTTGTCGATGCAGGCTGTCGGCCGTTTGGATGCCGACACCACCGGAGTGTTGTTGATTACCAACGATGGCGGTTTCAACCACCGCCAAACTTCACCCAAATGCAAGATACCTAAATTATACCGCGTTACACTCAAACACGCTGCGGGTAAAACCTTGTGCGCCACTCTCAAAAACGGCGTTCTGCTTCGTGATGAAAATGAAATTGTAACTGCTGCCGATGCCACGCTCGAATCTTCCCACACGCTAATGCTCACCATCACCGAAGGCAAATATCATCAAGTTAAACGTATGATAGCTGCCGCCGGCAACCGTGTAAAACAACTCCATCGCTGCAAATTCGGCAACCAAACTACTGAAAATCTGCCCGAGGGTAGCTGGAAGTTTATATTTATGTAAACAACGACCAAAATGACAACAGTATTAAATAATATTTTTTAATTATAAAACAAAAGGTTGATTGATTTAGAAAGTGGTTTACAAAACTTAATGCCAAAACTGATGAACTATTATATAATTTAGCTGTCTGAGTAACACTTGCTCCGAAAGGAGTAAGTAAGTGAGTAAGACGTTTTCCCCGTAATGTGTTTGGCCATCTATACTTTTCCCCTTAGTATAGATGGTTTTTTTTTAGCCCGAATTTTTTTAATTCATAAAATTTTTTTAATTCATAATATTTAAAGTTAACTATATCTATAAATATTAATGCTGCTCAGCCACTACACAAATATACTCTACATCATATCTACAAATTCGGTATAACGATCAATATTGCGTTCATCACATATAGTGGATTGAACTAATTTTCGATACAACGCAGCAAGCCGTAAACAGTATATTACAGCAAGACGCAGACAACGCCGTAGCGAAAGTTAAGCGGATCCATTATAAAAACTTTTATCTAGTTCCATGCCGTTCTAGTCGAGCAGCCGCCTGCGCAACCAAACCGCTGCAAATTTTCTGCATTTGCAGCATTTTTATTGATTAATAAACAAAAGCTTTACAACATTATTTCAATATTCGGCCAACGTATTCTCTACCATCATTAGCTTCTGGGAATAGCGTAGCGGCCTTCTAAACTAATGCCAAGATTAAAGCTTTCAGACGGCCTTCCGTCAGGTTTGCGGCCGACCCGGTGCCGCTACGCGGGCCTGCAGACGGAGCAACCCCATCAAAGCCGTGATAGCGGTGTGCCGTTTTTCCGGGCATTCGGGCACTTTCCGCCCGATGGAGGCGACACCCCCTTACGCATTTTCAGGCGGTCTGTTATCAGAAAAACGGGAAAAGGCGTTATTCACAGCTTGCCCAATAATGATAACCGCCCAACCAAGCGCATACACACCGGAAACGGCATCACTGAAACCCAAACCGCTGCTGTTTTCAGACAGCAACATACCGAGACCGCGCCCGACACCCTTGGCAACAGAAGAAACCGCCCCCCCCCCACCCGGCAAATTATCCAATGCCGCTCCTGCCGTCATGAGCACCCGAATCATTACCTTGTTTAACTGCACCTGCCAACTGTTCAGAATAAGTATCAACGGCCTTTGAAGCTGCACTGCCAACCGCACCCCGCAATAATTGCGGCATTGGCCGTCTGAAAACATTTTCAGGCAGCCTTTGCGCTCCGTTTGGGCAACCGGCGGGGCGCAGGGCAGAAAGTCGTGCAGGGCCGGTTTGCGATTCGGCCGTCTGCAAACGCCTGCTGACCGATGGCCGGCTCGGGAAAGTGGTTGATAAAAAGCGGGCGTTTTTTCTTTCGACCGCCCCCGCCGGCAAAGCGGGGAGGCATCGGACGCCGGCATATTGACGGGCGGTGCCGCCTTGCCCCGAACCGGGCAGGGAATCCGGCAAAGGCGGGATTGACGGCCGTCTGAAACGGACGCGCCG
>NZ_JADGLG010000098.1:0-3310 GCF_015235335.1 Neisseria sp. 19428wB4_WF04 | reverse complement strand
AAACCCGGCATACCCGGATATTCTTCAGCCTGAAATCCAAACCCCAATTCAAGAAAATCCCATCATTTGATTAATCAAACAGGCCGTCTGAAAAACGTTCAGACGGCCTTTGGAGCTTTGTTATGGATAGAGAAAAAGTCGAAGGCTATGTTTTCATTTTGCTATTTATTTTTTCTATTTACTCCGGCGACCGGCAATTTTTGTAATTGTGTAGCAGGGTGGTCATTCGTTTCGGGTGTCTGCCGGCATAGATTCGACATTCTGGCCTGAAAGGGCGGGTATGAGTTTGTACAACTTTCAAATAATGCCGGCCCGAGGCTCGGCATTATTGCGCAGGCCGTCTGCAACCGGTATGGTCGTCCGCTTTGAAATATCCGCGGCATCGGCCGGGCTTGCCTTATGCTTTGATGTAATGCCTGCGGCCTGCCGGGATGCGCCTTTCTGTCACCAAAAACCTGATGACGCACAACGATGTGGTGATTGTTGCCACCGTGTCGGCAATATACGGTATTTGATAGGTTTTCCGTAAAACGGCTTTCAGACGGCCTTTGTTATAATATCTGTTTGGTTTTGTGAAGCTTAAAAGGCCGTCTGAAAATGTCTGAACCGCAAATCATTCAATATGCCGATTCCCCTTTCAAACTGCACCAGCCTTTCCCGCCTGCCGGTGATCAGCCCGCCGCGATTGCCGGCCTGCTCGAAGGGCTTTCAGACGGCCTTTCCTATCAAACCCTGCTCGGCGTAACCGGCTCGGGTAAAACCTATACCATGGCCAACGTGATTGCGAAAAGTGGCCGCCCCGCCATCATCATGGCGCACAACAAAACGCTGGCGGCGCAGCTTTATGCCGAGATGCGTGAGTTTTTTCCCGAAAATGCGGTGGAATATTTCGTGTCTTACTACGATTATTACCAACCCGAGGCCTATGTTCCATCGCGCGATTTGTTTATTGAAAAAGACTCTGCGATTAATGAACACATCGAGCAGATGCGCCTTTCTGCCACCAAAAACCTGATGACGCGCAACGATGTGGTGATTGTTGCCACCGTGTCGGCGATATACGGTATCGGCGATCCTACCGAATACCAGCAAATGGTGCTGTCGGTGAAAGAGGGCGGCAGCATCAGCCGGCACGACATCATTTCCACCCTGGTTTCCATGCAATACGAGCGCGGTGAAACAGATTTCAAGCGCGGCTCGTTCCGAGTGCGCGGCGATGTGATTGATGTTTACCCCGCCGAAAGCTCCGACAATGCGCTCAGAATCAGCCTGTTTGACGATGAAATCGACCGCTTGGATTTGTTTGACCCGCTCACCGGCAGCCAGGTGCAGCGGGTAGGGCGTTATACGGTGTTTCCCGGCAGCCACTACGTTACCCCGCGCGAAACCGTGTTGCGCGCCTGCGAATCCATTAAAGAAGAATTGCGCGAACGCACCGCTTTCTTCACCCGGGAAAACCGCCCCGTGGAAACCCAGCGCATCGAGCAGCGCACCCGCTTCGATTTGGAAATGCTCTATGAAATGGGCTTTTGCAAAGGCATCGAAAACTATTCGCGCCACTTTTCCGGCAAAAAAGAGGGCGAGCCGCCGCCCACGCTGATGGATTACCTGCCCCCGAACACTATTCTGTTTATTGATGAGAGCCACGTTACCATCGGCCAAATCGGCGGAATGTATAAAGGCGATGCCAGCCGCAAACAGAATTTGGTCGATTACGGCTTCCGCCTGCCTTCTGCGCGCGACAACCGCCCGCTGAAATTTCACGAATTTGAAAAAATCATGCCGCAAACCATCTTTGTTTCCGCCACTCCCGCCAAATACGAAGAAGAGCACGCCGGCCGGGTGGTCGAACAAGTGGTGCGCCCCACCGGCCTGGTTGATCCGCAAATCATCATCCGTCCCGTTGCCACCCAGGTAGACGATCTGCTCAGCGAAATCAACGAGCGCACCGGCAAAGGCGAGCGCGTGTTGGTCACTACGCTCACCAAACGCATGGCCGAGCAGCTCACCGATTATTACGGCGAGCTGGGCATCAAAGTGCGCTACCTGCACAGCGACATCGACACCGTTGAGCGCGTTGAAATCATCCGCGATTTGCGCTTGGGGCTGTTTGACGTTTTGGTCGGCATCAACCTGCTGCGCGAGGGTTTGGACATTCCCGAAGTGTCGCTGGTGGCAATACTCGATGCCGACAAAGAAGGCTTCCTGCGCAGCCATCGCAGCCTGATTCAAACCATAGGCCGCGCCGCCCGCAATGTAAACGGCGTTGCCATACTCTACGCCGACAAAATCACCGACTCGATGAAAGCCGCCATCGAAGAAACCGAACGCCGCCGCGAAAAACAGATGAAATTCAACGCAGAACACGGCATTGTGCCGCAGCAGATCAATAAAAAAGTGAAAGACATCATCGATGGTGTGTACCACGATGATGCAGGCAGCGGCAGAGGCCGTCTGAAAGGCAAAGTGAAAGTGGGTGAAATCCACACCGAAGAAGACGCGGTTAAAGAAATCACCCGTTTGGAAAAACAGATGCAGCAGGCCGCGAGGGATTTGCAGTTTGAAGAAGCGGCGGTGTTGAGGGATAAGATTCGGGGGATTAAAGAAGGGCTGTTGTTTGGAGCGGAGTAGGGTTTGAAGTAGGGTTTATTGATATTCAATTAATAAGAGAGTTGGAAAATGGATGTTTGGAGGACATTATCAGATGGCAGAAGGGTTTTGATATCAAACTCTCGGAAGGAACTGATTGATAAACCTGAAAGGGTCGTGTCCGGTTTTAGTAGAGCAGTTTGTGGTGGTGCACCCAAAAGGGATAAAAGACAATTCTTTATTTTAATAGAACAAAAATCTTCGGCAGGAGAAGCAAAGTGCCCTATTTGCGGGAAAAAGACATATTTTATAAGGGCAACAAACGGAGGGAGCTTTTGGTGTGATGTTTTAGGTATCCCCTGGACACCGCATCCTTGTATGAAATATGAAAAATACTCAACAGAAGTTAAAAGGTTGGAAAGCAACAATTTAGAGCTGATTGGTGCGGTATTTAAAGTTATTACACCTGATCGATGGGAAAAGCCTAATTTGGTTTATGTAAAAACATTGAATGGAAGCCTTAAGATTGTTAAAACAGAATACTCTGGCGTAAAAGGTTTATTGGGTATGATTTGCGGAGTTATGGATACTGGTATGTCAATTCCATTCCAAAACTGAGCCACAGTTGTGGTCTAAAATTGAGCCACCCTATGAGCGGTGTTTCATCCGGTAAGAATCATTGCCCGTCTCAAAAATATCGCAGCAATAAGTCAGGCGGTCC
>NZ_JADGLG010000097.1:0-3478 GCF_015235335.1 Neisseria sp. 19428wB4_WF04 | reverse complement strand
GTTTGCCGACCGACACAACCATATCAACGGCATTGAGAATTTTTGGAATCAGGCGAAACGTGTCTTGCGCAAATACAACGGAATCAACCGAAAATCTTTTCCTCTGTTCTTGAAAGAATGTGAGTTTCGTTTTAACTTCGGGACACCAAAGCAGCAGTTAAAAACTTTGCGGCTTTGGTGTGGTGTTTAGGGCTAATCTACTTCAGCCCCAATTTATATAAAGCTGCTAGTCTAGAGCCTAGAAAATATCTGATTCATTGTGTGGCCGCTGAAGCAGAGAGCAGTTTTTCCATCGGTTTCAGATTGACAGCATAGCCTTGATTAACCAGCCATCTGTCTTCTACTCGCCATTTTCCGCCGGCATCTTCCACGCGCACATACCAGTGATGGGTGTCAGGCAGCGGTTTGAAAACGGCGTTGTACTCAGCTTTGTTGCCTGAAAATACCCCACTTTGTGCCGGTTGCAGTTTCACGGTTTGATCCTCGGCTTTTTTTGCCGGATGCATCAATACCAAATTAAGCGGTTCCTGCGGGTTGAAGTTGCCGCTAACCAGCACTTTAGCGGCGTTTTTATCGGGATTGACCAACACTTGTGCGTGAATATTGCGTTTGAAGGCTTCTTCATCGCGGTGCAGTTGCAGGTCGATATGTTTGCCGTCTTTATAATAGTCATCGCTCACCAAGTCGGCCGAATTGCTTTGGGCTAAGTGGAAAGTGTAGAGGGCGGCAAACACCACAATCACCGGCCCTGCCATCAGCAGCCACGGCCATGGTTCTTTATACCAGACTTTCGATTTTTGCGTTTGGGGCACTTTATTCTCCGATAAACGATGCTTTTTCTATGATGGTGTGCGGTTCGCCGCCTGCTTCGCGATAGGTGAATTCAAACACTATAGGGTGGCTGCCTTTATCGGCGTATTCGGGAATGGTGGCAACCTGAACAGGCACGGTAACGGTTTCTTTCGGGGGAACGGTCAGGCCGTCTGAAGGCAGGCCGGTGAGGGAAATTTCATCAAAACCGCTTACTTTGGCAGTGATACGCTGCTCTTTTTCGCTGTCGTTGATGATGCGCAGGTTGTAGGCGTTTTCCAGCCAACCTTGGTTATTTTCTCGCACCATCACGCCTCGGTCTTTGATAATGTCTACATTGAGGGTTTCGCGGGTGGAGATGCCGGCAATCATGGCGGCCACGGCAGCAGCCAATACTGCACCGTAACCGATAACACGCGGGCGCAATAAGCGTTTTCTGATGTCTTTATCGGTATATTCGTGCGCCAGCACGCTTTCGGTGGTATAGCGTATCAGCCCGCGCGGATAGTTCATTTTATCCATAATCTCATCGCAGGCATCAATGCAAGCGGCACAGCCGATACATTGATACTGCAAGCCATCGCGGATGTCAATGCCTACGGGGCATACCTGCACACACATAGTGCAATTGATGCAGTCGCCGAGCTTGATTTCTTCTTTACTGGCGGTTTTCTTGCGGGCTCCGCGAGGCTCGCCGCGTTCGGCATCGTAAGAAATCACCAACGTGTCTTTATCGAACATCGCGCTCTGAAAGCGGGCATAAGGGCACATATGCAGACACACCTGCTCACGCATCTGATGGGCAAACAGCCAAGTCATAAAGCCGTAAAACGCTGCGGCAAACAGCGCTCCCCCGCCTGCGGTAAGTGTGAATACGGCCGGCACAAGTTCGCGTATCGGCGTAAACCAGCCGGCAAAAGTGATGCCCGTCCACGCACACACAATAAAAATCAACAGATATTTAATGGTTTTAATGCGGATTTTACGGAAATTCCACCGCTCTTTATCAAGCTTCAAACGCTTGTTGCGGTCGCCTTCGACAAGGTGGTCTATCCACAGCATGATTTCGGTGTAAACCGTTTGCGGGCAGGAGTAGCCACACCACAAACGGCCGGCGATAGTGGTCCACCAAAACAGGCCGAAGGCAGAAATAATCAGCAACAGAGCCAAATAAATCAAATCACCCATGCCCAACGAAAGGCCGAAAATATAGAAATGACGCGCAGGAATATCGAATAAAACCGCCTGGCGGCCGCTCCAGTTGAACCACGGCACCATATAAAACACGAACTGCGTAGCCAAAATCATCAACAGGCGCAAATTGGCGAAACGCCCTTTAGCCATCTTCGGATGGATGCGTTTTGCACCTTGATAAAGTTGGATAACTTGTTCTTTAGATTGATTTCGGCCTTTGGGTACGCTTGACATGGCGGAGTTCCTCAGCTTGATAATGGCTTGCGTTATTTTCGTTATGGCGCAGCATTATAACAGCTTTAGGTTTTCAGACGGCCCAAAAACCAAGCGGGGCCGTCTGAAAAACACAAATAAAAGAGACAATACCGGATTATTAGTTGTATTACCCTCAAAAAATAGAGATAACATACTGCAAATTAAAGAAAAAATCACAGAAAAACTACTCTATTTTCTGTACCGGAAGCAACTACCCGTTCCGCTGCCGATATTTTGGGTATGCCTCAAATTCGTCAGCCCTATTCCACCGTCAAACCTGCCAAGTCGCCAGCCATCATTTGACTCCGGCTGACGATGAGGTTTTTGACGGTTCGGTTAAGTTGGACGAAAGTTGTTTCAGTGCAAGGCGTGAGGGCTGGTACGGGCGCGGCGCGGCAGGTAAAGTGGCCGTTTTCGGCATCCTGAACCAACACGGCAAGATCTGTACGGTAGTTGCAGATAACGCCAAGCTTGGAACTTTACTGCATGTAATCAAAAGAAAATTTATGCCTGACAGCATCGTTTGCACCACAGCCTAGACCAGTCGCAACAAATGGGATGCGGGTCGTTTTGTTTATCACTGCATCAATCATTCCAAAGTATTCACAGACCATCGGAACCTCATTGACGGCATCTTGCAGCGTTGCTTTGGAAGCATCGGGAACAACTTCGGTACAAACCCTTGCTGCCTCGTTTTAGGATGTCGGAAACGATGATTTTAGCACTCGCTTTGCCCCCGCGTTTACCTCGGATGCTTTTTGCATTGAAATGGGATTCGTCTGATTCTACGGCGTTTTAGAAAGAGGTGTCTGCCCGCATTCGCCAGCAGGGCTCCGGCGTAACTTCAGGTACGGACTGTTGATGCTTCCAACACTGATTCCGGTCAGTTTGGACGGTATCGGAAGCGTTCAAATAGAAAGCGGAAAGCCGTAAGACCTGACGGTATTGGGAATCGGTAATTTTACTGCACTTTTGATACTTGTTTTTTAATTTTATTTCATAAGCTTATCATTAATATTGGGTGGTTGTGCTTTCTTAGCCCCTTTGTTAAATAGAATAGCTCTAGACTAGCAGAATAGCTCTGTTAGCCTAGAAAAATGAAATATAACACCAAGTTAAGTGACTACAGCTCAAAAAAATTATCAAGCATTTTTGTGTCGGTATAGAAGCCTCAAAAACCGCTTTGCCGACAGGCTTCAACCGCAATACCATCAACCAC
>NZ_JADGLG010000096.1:0-3495 GCF_015235335.1 Neisseria sp. 19428wB4_WF04 | reverse complement strand
CATGCATAACATCCAGGTTGGGCTCCGCTGTGTGATAAAGCGGAGCAGTTTATAACAAACGGAGAGTGGCTCAATTTTGGAGCACAACTCCCCGTTTCCCTGGCTCAGTTTTGCACGATATTTAACAGCAAGTGCTTTAGCCCAAAATACCGCATCATAGCCGTGTTCGTTTAAAATTTCGTGAAATGTTTTGGGAGCGTTAAACTCTTGAAAAAACGAGCTGTCTCTGTTCATAAGATGGTATTCCATATCATTAATCCCTAAGTACGTTTAAGATGAACACATGATGCCGTAGGTTTATCAAAGAGCCCAGCAATCCCAGCGCGTAGTTTCGGCAGGTGCAAAAAATCCTGCCTTTGTGCGGCAGGATTTGAAACAATGTTGCACCGTGTGAAACAAAATCAAAAACGCTTTATCTCAAAAATCGAGCCGATTTATCGCGCGCGGCTTCAACATGCGATGGCTTCCGGTATAAAATATTCAAGTAGTTTTCTTTGTAGGCTCTTACTTAAATTTATAGAGCTGACGCAGGTTATCCCAAACCCCACACAAAATTCGCAACGTTTTTTTAGCTGCCCACTTGGCGTGTCGAAGTTAAACCTAAACTCACATTCTTTCAAGATTTCGATCGATTCTGCTGTATTTTCGTAGAACTCGCCTTGCCTGATTCCAAAAGTTTTCAATACCGTTGATGATTTTGACGGTCTGCAAACAACTGGGAATGATTGATGCGCTGATGGGTGAACTCACTCACATCCAGAATATCATAGCTTTTACAACAGCCAGTGAGTGTAACCAACGTTATTGGGCATGTTTTTTTGATAACAGGAAGTGAAGTATTCTACCTGGTATTTTTCACCGCAAGGGTAAACATTTTGCTTTGCCGTTTCAGGGTACTGAAGATAGTCCACTTTACCTGTTGCGCCGCGACCACACCTGCCCTTACACCTTCCGCTAAAGTAGTTCTCATCCCATTCAACTATACCCTCAAAACTTCATCGGCATGAAGCCAAATGATGTGCGGTGTCTTGGCTGATTTTTCGGTAGAACAACATAGCGGGATTGGCTTGGATACTGAGAATATCCTCAGCCAAGCGAGTTATAACCTCCATCACAAAAAACACAAGCAGTTTTTTCTGTGTGGACATTGTAGCCTGCAATGGATTATCTCCATTTTAGCAGCCTATCTGGCCATTAATCTACTCAGTCCCAGAGAAAAATATAAAGGCCGTCTAAAATTTCAAATATCCTTTGTGCATACACCATAAAGCCCTTTGTATTAACCTTAGCCAAAAATAGAGTATAATACCTAAATGATTAGGAATCAAAATTCATTTTAAAGGATTCCTCTCAGTATCTTCAACAGCACTTAATACCAATCATCATACCTTATGCCCTTATGCTTGAAACGGAATTCTGTATTCTTTCAAATACAAGTAAAACCTATACTTCGGTACACGTTAAAAATCGCGTCAAGCAATGCTCAGCATAGCCCTAAAAGATTCGGTACCGTTGATATACTGTGTACTACAGGCAAACTTAATTATTGCCATGGTGTACTCCTATAATAATATTTTGCAAAGCCATACCGACCCATCCCGGATATCTCCAGTATGAACTACGTTTTCAACCGCAACATGACCTCGGGTGGCCTTCTACAACGTAGGTTTGGAAGCATCCGAAACAGTTCCTGTATAAACTTGCCTTTGCATTTTAGAATGAAGGGAGCGATGATTTTACCGCCCGCACCAAACCGCGCTTGCCGGCAGATACGCTTGGCACCGAAAAATTCCATGATACCACCTCAACATAATCTGCCACCAATGTTCACAAGCTAAGTACCGATGCAATTCCAAGCATGAGCTGTTGATGTTTTCGACACTGATTTTTGTTGGTTTGGCGGTCTGAAGTGGTTAGATCCGAGCTAAAAGTTTATTAATATTTTTGATATTTTGGTGATATTACTTTCTAAGGCTCTGCCTAAAAATCATACACATATTGCTACGTTACAGCAGCCCCAACGACAAATAATTACCAAATTTCACTCAACCCATTGAAATAATAAAGGAAATATATGAAGCACTGTTTTTCCCCTTTGGTTATCCGCGACAAATCATTGATTCCAATTGTGCAGGGCGGCATGGGAATAGGCGTATCCGCATCTAAATTATCTAGTGCTGTAGCCCGGGAAAACGGCTTAGGCACCATTGCCAGCGTAGATTTGCGCCACCTACACGATGATTTGCTGGCCGAATCCAAAATTAATCCTTCCGAAGAGAAGTATGCCAAGCTCAACCACATTGCACTCGACCGCGAAATTCAAAAAGCCAAAGCAAATGCGCAAGGCAAAGGTATGATTGCCGTTAACGTAATGAAAGCTGTGAAAGACCACCAGCACCTAGTCCGACAAGCATGCGAATCAGGTGCCGATGCCATTGTAATGGGAGCAGGATTGCCGCTCGACTTACCCGAAATGACCGATGGCTACCATAAAAACGTTGCCCTACTACCCATTCTTTCCGAGGCGCGCGGCATCAACATCGTATTGAAACGCTGGATGAAAAAAGGCGTTCTGCCCGACGCCATCATCATCGAACACCCCGCGCACGCCGCAGGACACTTAGGGGCAATGACGGTAGAGGGTGTTAATGATGAAAAATTCGAATTCAAGCGAGTGATTGAAGAAACGTTTGAGGTGTTTAAAAAACTCGGTCTAGAAAGTGAAAAAATCCCATTAGTGCTGGCAGGCGGCATGGCCAATTTTGAGAAAATCACTACTGCACTGAAAAACTGGGGAGCTTCCGCAGTACAAATCGGCACTGCATTTGCAGTTACCGAAGAAGGCGATGCCCATTTGAACTTCAAACAAACGCTGACCAGTGCCAAAATGGAGCAGGTGGTAGAGTTTATGTCGGTAGCCGGCCTGCCGGCACGCGGTGTCCGCACCAAATTTCTCGACAACTACATCAAGCGCGAAGCCAAACTTCAAGCCAACGCCAAAGCCGACCCACGCCGCTGCACACAAGGCATCAATTGTTTATCCGTATGCGGCCTGCGTGACGGATTGGAAAAAGTAGGCCAGTTCTGTATCGACATCCAATTGGCCGCCGCTTGGCGCGGTGAAGTCGACAAAGGTTTATTTTTCCGAGGAAAAGACCCACTACCATTCGGCAGTACCATCAAAAGTGTACGCGAAACCATACAATATTTACTGCATGGCCGCTGTGTATAAAAAGGTTAAGCATCAATACAAGTCAGCATCAGAGGACTCTAATTTGGGGCTTAGAAAGAAAAATCAGCAAAAATGATGTTAAGCTTCTGATATACCTATTAAAAACAAATACCAAAAGTTCAGTAAAATTACCGAATCAAAATTCCGTCAAATCCTGCGCCTTTTCACACTTGATTTGACCGCTTCCGATACCGCCAGACTCACCGGCATCAGTACCCAAAGTGCCAATATCTGTTTCTCAAACTGCGTTGCCGTATGGCTGC
>NZ_JADGLG010000095.1:0-3550 GCF_015235335.1 Neisseria sp. 19428wB4_WF04 | reverse complement strand
CATCAACTTCTACTTCACCATCAAGCATTTCCAGATGCGGGCTGTTGTGATAGATAAGTAAGCGCAAACGGTGGAAGTAATAGGCAGCGGTATTTTTATTGACGCTAACTAATTGCGCCGCTGTGCGGGTGGTAACACCTGCAACAAATAGTTCAATCAGTTTGTTTTGCTTGTACTGACTTAAACGACTTTTTCTCATAGGGATTATTCTAACCTGAAGTTAAATTTCCCTAGTTATCTAGTACAGCCCCTTTTTTCTGGTGGTGATGTTCCGCAAGATGCCTTATCTGAAACTAAAACAGAGGAGTTCTTTATCAAATGGTATTGGTGAAAAATCGTTATATGGCTGGACGAATTATCCTAGAATTACTAAACCAAGTTTGACAGTTTCAGCAAGAGGAACAATTGGTTGGACAAATTATCAAGAAAGCCCTTTTTTCCAATTGTACGATTATTGGTTTTGACACCTAAGAGTGGTATTCCGCAATTAACAAAACCAATGATTAAAGATATAAAAATCCCCATCTCCCTTGGAAACCCAACAAAAAATCGTAAAAATACTTGATAAAATGACTGAGTTGGAAGCCGAACTATCCCAACGCCGCAGACAATATGAATATTACCGCAATGCAATGTTAGATTTTGACAATCGATCGTTGGAGTGTAATAGTTAAACTTTATCCAAACTGTCTGAAAGATGTGATGTGGAAAACGTTGGGGGAAGTGGCGGAATATTCAACAATGCGTATTAAAGCTGATAGCCTTGATGAAACGAGCTATGTTGGAGTAGACAACTTGTTACAGAATCGAGGAGGGAAAAACATTGGCAAGCTATGCCCCTAATACTGAAAGCCTTGCTGGTTTTATTGAAAGTGATATGTTTGATAGGAAATATCCGCCCTTATTTGAAAAAAATTTGGCAGGCAGATCGTGCAGGTGGGGCAAGTGGTGATGTTTTAATTATCCACAATCGATAAAGACGTTAATCCGCGTTATCTGTATCAGGTTTTGGCTGATGATAAGTTATTTGCATATAATATGCAGCACGCCAAAGGCGCAAAAATGCCGCGTGGTAGTAAAGCGGCAATTATGCAATATTCTTTCTCCACCCCTAGAAATCCAAACCAAAATCGTCGCCATTCTGGATCAATTCGATGCCCTTACCCAATCCATCAGCCAAGGCCTGCCACGCGAAATTTCCTTGCGCCGCCGACAATACAAATATTACCGCGAACAACTGCTCAACTTCGCACCGGCCGCTTAAGCTTCAGACAGGCATGATGCCTGTCTGAACGGTTTTTAGGGATTTCACTACTATAAGCAAGCGCTTCGGCAAAATATCACCGACAATACCGCCCGCTTCCACGTCTATAGTGTCTGCAGACAATTAACGCAACGGCGGTATCTTTGGTCAAAATCCCCTGTCTGCGGCGTTAAAATGCTTGCAAGGTGTTCAACCTTGCTGCTCAAAAAAGCGGTTTGATGATTGGCAACAGGTGTTGTTACTCACGGATACACAGCAAAATAGTTTGTTAATCAAAAAATTCACAATGTGAGTAACAAGCTTGCTTGCTATGCACCGCTGAGTGATAATGTACTTTGTCAATCATATTTTGAAAATTGTGATAAACAAATGAATACTTTTTTACCGAATCTGGAACAGGCCGTCCACTATCACGACGGCGGCTTCCCTCCTGAATCATTGGATCTGCACCGCATCATGCCTGCGCTCTTGGAGGCAACGGATGCTATCGCCCGTTATGACCAAATGCTGAAAAATATGCACAATAGTGAGATTCTGTTTGCACCTCTGCGCAATCAGGAAGCGGTGATTTCTTCACGTATGGAAGGCACAGTCAGCACCATGGATGAAATTTTGCAGTATGAGGCTGATTATGCCGCCGATGAGTTTTCTGATCGTGTCCGCTCCGAGATTGTGGAGACGGTTTTGTATCAGAGAACTTTGAAAAATGCACAGCAGGCAATGGAAGCGGGCTACCCCTTGAGCAAGTCGCTGCTCAAAACCATGCACCAGCAATTGTTGTCTTACGGGCGGGGTGCGGGTAAAGCGCCGGGTGAGTTTAAACGAGAGCAGAATTATTTGGCGGATACTGTCAGCCGCAAGATTTTGTTTGTGCCGGTCAGCCCAGAAAAGCTGGAGGCTGGCTTGGATTCTTTATTTGCCTATCTGCATCGGGATGATGTGCCTGTTTTGGTGAAAACGGCGGTAGTGCATTTGGAATTTGAGGCATTGCATCCGTTTCAAGACGGTAACGGAAGGATTGGCAGAATGTTGATTACGCTGCTTTTATGGTCGAACCAAACCATTTCGGCACCGCATTTTTATATCAGCGGATACTTTGAAGAACATAAAAACCGTTATATTGATTTGATGCGTTCGGTTTCGCAATCGGGCGACTGGAATGAATGGGTGGTTTTCTTTTTGCATGCGGTGGAAGGCCAATCTGTCCGCAATCTGGAAATTGCAGAAAATATCCGCCGTTTGTATGAAGAAATGAAGCCGCAATTTAGCGAGATTTTATCCAGTAAACATGCATTGGCTATGCTGGATTTCGTGTTTACTTATCCTGTTTTCCGCAATACCAATCTGGTGGAAAAAACCGAGATTTCCCAAGCTACGGCAAACCGGTTTACTCGCGCATTGCATGAGGCCGGTATCTTAACGGTTACCGAAGAAAGCAGTGGCAGAAAATCAACGCGCTATTCTTTTGAGCATTTAATGAATTTAGTCCGTGTCTGAGGAATCCCTATCATGACCTACGAAACCCGCTCTATCGCCGAAACCGATCATTTTATCGTGCTTGACCAATATGAAAAAATCGACCAATCCAGCGCGGGCTATCAAACCGAAAGCGATTTGGAACGCGAATTAATCGCCGATTTGCAGAATCAGGGCTATGAATACTGCAAAGATTTGAACAGCCGCGAAAAGCTGTTGGCCAATTTGCGCGAATCTTTGCATAATCTGAATCATGTGGTGTTTTCAGACGGCGAATGGCAACGGCTATTAGACGAGTATATCAATAGGCCGTCTGAAAACATCATTGATAAAACACGCAAAATCCATCACGACCATATTTATGATTTTGTGTTTGATAACGGGCAAATCCGCAATATTTATTTGGTCGACAAGAAAATCCAGCGCGTAACCGCTTGCAGATAATTAATCAGTTTGAGCAGCAGGGCATTTATGCTAACCGCTATGATGTTACCGTGTTGGTAAATGGGCTGCCTTTGGTGCAGATCGAATTGAAGAAACGCGGTGTGGCGGTGCGCGAGGCGTTTAATCAGGTGCACCGTTACATGAAAGAAAGTTTTAATGCGGAAAACTCGCTGTTTAAATATCTGCAAATATTTGTGATTTCCAACGGTACCGATACGCGTTATTTCGCCAAAAAAAACTGTCAATTCCATTCCAAAACTGAGCCACAGTTGTGGTCTAAAATTGAGCCACCCTATGAGCGGTGTTTCATCCGGTAAGAATCATTGCCCGTCTCAAAAATATCGCAGCAATAAGTCAGACGCTCCA
>NZ_JADGLG010000094.1:0-3579 GCF_015235335.1 Neisseria sp. 19428wB4_WF04 | reverse complement strand
CTGCAGATATTTGGCTACTGTGTTACGGGAGAGTTTGAGTTGTTTGGCGATTTCACGTTGTGAGAGTTTCTGCCGGTGAAAAAGCCGGTGCACTTTTGCGATGGTTTCCATGCATAACATCCAGGTTAGGCTCCGCTGTGTGATAAAGCGGAGCAGTTTATAACAAACGGAGTAAATGCGATATGGAATACCGCGAATTGCGCTGCAAAATCTGCCGCAAACTATTGGCCAAAGGCGGCGGCAACATTGAAATCAAATGCCGCCATTGCAAAACCATCAACACATTCAACTGATTATTTCACAGAGTGCTCAGAGCACCGTATTTTCAGACTAGAGCATCGCCGAATGCCGCACGAAAGGAAAATATGGATGCAACAGCACCGTCAAAACCCACCGTCGGCAGCCTGTTTGCCGGCATCGGCGGCTTTGATCTCGGATTCGAGCAGGCAGGATTCACAACCGACTGGCAGGTCGAGATTGCCGACGTGCCCCGCGCCGTGCTCGCCGACCGATTCCCGCACGCCAAACAATTCACCGATGTCCGTACCTGCCTGCCCGAGTTGTGGCGCACCGACGTCATCATCGGCGGATTTCCCTGCCAAGACGTATCCACCGCAGGAAAAAGGCGCGGCCTTGCCGGAGCGCGCACCGGCCTGTTCTTCGATGCAATGCGCATCGTTTCCGCCCTCAAGCCCCGCCGGCTGGTGCTTGAAAACGTTACGGGGCTGCTCAATAGCAACAATGGCCAAGACTTTCAGACAGTTGTCCAGTCCCTTGCCCAATGCGGGTATGTGGGATACCGGCGCGTGCTCGATGCTCGCTATTTCGGAGTCCCCACGAAACGCCGCCGCGTATTCCTGGTGCCGGATTGGGAGAAATGCCCCCCATTGAGTTTATGGCTGACGCCGGACCAGCTGACCGGCCGGCAAGGCGGCAGCGGATAGCCCCTGGGCGGACGCACACCCAACTTTACTTGCAGGCTTCCCCGGCGGAACGAATATCGACATCTCGGGTAACAACATCTGCTTTGTCGCTAACGGACGGAGTGCGATGGTTGAGCGGGAGCGAACGGTTGCAGATAATGGGCTTTGCAAAGGACTGGATGCGGCCGACTTTGCAGAAGCTCGGGCTGCCGGAAACGCCGTTGTACCGCAAGTCGCCCGTTGGATTGCCGAAAAACTCATCACCACATTTTGACTGACCGATAAGGCAGAGTGCCGCGAGCGCCTGCTGATTATGACGAAACACCACACCAAAGCACCCTTGCCCTTTGTCGGGCAGAAACGCAACTTTATCAAAACCTTTAAAAACGAATTAAACAACATCCCCGCCGACGGAGCGGGCTGGACTATCGTGGACGCATTCGGCGGCAGCGGCCTGCCGGCGCACGTTGCCAAACACACCAAACCCGCCGCCCGCGTTGTCTATAACGACTTTGACGGCTACACCGAACGTTTGCGCCATATCCCCGACACCAACCGCCTGCGGCAGACACTCGCCGCCGTATTGGCCGATTATCCCCGCGATAAACATTTGGACAAACCGACCCAGTCCCGGGTTGTCGCCGCTATTCGGAATTTCAACGGCTACAAAGACCTAAACTGCCTGCGTTCGTGGCTGCTGCTCAGCAGCAATCAGGCCGGCACCATGGCCGAGCTTTTCGACAAGCATATGTATAACGGCATCCGCCGCAGCGATTATCCCGATGCGCAAGATTACTTAAGAGGACTAGAGATTGTTTCCCAGCCGTTCCAAACCCTGCTGCCGCAATATATCGGTAAGCCGCAAACCCTGTTGGTATTCGACCCGCCGTATGTATCGACCATGCAGGGCATGTATGCCAACAAGCACTACTTCGGCATGGTTCGGTTTCTTCAGCTTATGCGCTTGGTACGCCCGCCTTTCGTGTTCTTCAGCAGCACACGCAGCGAGCTTATGGATTATCTGGATTTTTTAGAGCAATACCGGCCCATCGAATGGACGGTGTTTGATGGGGTAACTTCAGTTAAATTGATAACCGAGATAGCCAAAAAGGTGGGGTATGAGGATAATATGATTTTTAAGTTTGATTAACGTGCCTCGCTGGTATGGTGCCAAAGTTCTGACTGATAGTTGCGGTTGGCTTGGTGTCAAAGATGCCCCGAAAAGGTGCCAAAGTTCGCGCCGCTTTATACTGTCGGTTCTGCATCTGGTTTATCGGTTTTGCTCCGTTTAAGAACAGTAGCGCCGAAGTCACCCGAACCAAGATGTCTGCAAAACCCACTCATTGCATCTCCTGTATCAAAAAGCAAGGGGCTGCAGAACCAGTCAAACACCACATCAAAGCAACCATTGGGCACACAGCCTGCCGATCCGGCGCGATAAACAATGCCGAATACAAAAATACCCTGCAAAAGCAGGGCACGGTTTGGTTTGTTGCCAATTGGATACAAGCAGCGTTGATGCTTCGATACACTGTCTTGCTTTATCTATACCAACGTTTCCGCTGTTATTTTTTCACCTGCTGAAACAGCCAGTCGCGTGCGGATTCGAGCAGGTAGGAGTAGTCGAACGAATACATATGCTCGCCAGCTTTGCTGTTGGCATCCGCGCCGGCCGGAAGGGTGGTGCCTTTGGTAAAGATGATGAAGTTGTGCGGATTGCCTTGTTTCAGCAGGGCATCAACGGCGGTGTTCTGTTCGGCTTGCGGAGCGTTGGCGGCGAATTCGGTTTGCGCGAAGGTGATGTTTTTCTGCTTGAACATGGCTGCCAGCTCTGCCATGCCTTTGGAGGCTTTGAGATCGCCTGCCGACACGGTGATTGTTTTCAAGCGGATTCGCCATATCGGGAAATGCATCAAAACGTGCCGTATTATAAGCACTTAAAATCACCGGCTACCGTCTGATTAACATAAAATTACGCCATCCCCGTTTAAAACGGCAGCTTTTTACTTCGGTTTACCGAACGGAGTGCATCAACCACGGCCGTCTGAAAGCGCGTGGCCGGCGGCATGAATGAAATGAAACGCGGGGTAGTTGTCGACAGCCCCTCCCCCTCTCTGTTCAGAATTCGGCCGGCCGCATATTCCCAACAAGCCAGCCGAAAGTCTTTGAAAAATATCTTCATGCCGTCTGAAAGGCAGAAATACCGTTATGCCCAAACGGGAATACAGATGAAAATATTGAAGTATGGATTAAGCCAACGGCTGCGGAATGCCAAGCGTTTGGATTCCTGCACAGGCGGGAATAACGGCAAATAAACTTCTTGTGATGTTTTTTGGATTGGGCAAAAGCTTCAGCCGTGGATTGTTTGGTATGCCGGCAATAACGGAGCGGATTGCATTTCAACCGATGCAGTACAGCAGGGCTCAACACGGCAAAATGGGTAATACGCTATCCGCTTCAACTTTAATCCGCCACAATAAAATAATTTTGGGGCTGTCCTAGATAACTAGAACAAATCCTGCTTTACTAATTGTTTTAAAATAGAAATTTGAAATTTTATCTCACTGTTGTTAAAACGCCATTCACACTCTTTCAAATACAGTTCAAAATGCTCTTTGGGAATGCCGTTAAACTTGCGTAAATGGCGTTTTGCTTG
>NZ_JADGLG010000093.1:0-3896 GCF_015235335.1 Neisseria sp. 19428wB4_WF04 | reverse complement strand
GGACAACGCAAAGGCAAACGTGGTCGCGGTGCGGCTGGCAAAGTGGCTGTATTCGGGCTTTTGAAGCGTAATGGTAAGGTTTACACCGTTGCCGTACCCAATGACTTTATTGCCAATTATCCGCGAGCAAGTGAAGCCTGACAGCATTGTTTATACCGATTGTTACAAAAGTTATGACGTTCTTGATGTGAGCGAATTTTCACATTTTCGGATCAATCACAGCACACATTTTGCTGAGCGACAAAATCACATTAACGGAATTGAGAACTTTTGGAACCAAGCAAAACGCCATTTACGCAAGTTTAACGGCATTCCCAAAGAGCATTTTGAACTGTATTTGAAAGAGTGTGAATGGCGTTTTAACAACAGTGAGATAAAATTTCAAATTTCTATTTTAAAACAATCAGTAAAGCAGGATTTGTTCTAGTTATCTAGGACAGCCCCAGAAAAAATATCAAAAACCTCCCCTAACGTCTTCCACTCCACCTTTTCCGCCTGAATCATTTGCAGTAGTTTTGTTGAATCATCGTGTTGTCCTTAAATAACTTTATAGGCCGTCTGAAACCGCTTTCAGACGGCCTTGTACTGTTCGTGGCTTAGGTTGTGCGATGTATTTGGCTTAGGCTTCCAGCTCGGCAATAATCTCATCAATGCTTTGGCGCAATTCGTTGATTTTGGCTACAGTAGCTTTAATCTCGGCGTTAAGTACGGCAATATCCACCGCTTCGCGTGTGTCTTCAGCTTCTACATAGGAGCTGGCGGCAATGGCACTGTTGTCCACCGATTGGGCAAGATGGGGCACGTCGGCCTTGTCGGCGAATAACCGCATGATCTGCGCGATGTGTGCGTCGGTCAGAATATTGTTGTTGATTTCTTTTTTTAACAATTTGCCGGCATCGATAAATTGGGTTTTGTTGTCGGCCTTGTGTTTGGACAACACCAAAATATTCACCGCAATCGAGGTGCCGTAAAACAGATTGGGCGCAAGGGCAATCACGGTTTCAACGTAATTATTGTCTACCAGATATTGGCGGATTTTCTGCTCAGCACCGCCACGGTAGAAGATGCCGGGAAAAGAAACGATGGCGGCGCGGCCTCTGGCGGAAAGGTAGTTGAGGGAGTGCAGGATAAAGGCGAAATCGGCTTTGGATTTGGGTGGCAGTATGCCGGCGGGGGCAAAGCGTTCGTCGTTGATTAAAGTGGGGTCGTCGCTGCCTTTCCATTTCACAGAATAAGGCGGATTGGAGACGATAGCATCAAAAGGTTTGTCGTCTTTCAGCTTGGGGTTGAGCAGGGTATCACCCAATTCGATATGGAATTTATCGTAGTTGATGTTGTGCAGAAACATGTTCATGCGTCTGAAAAAATCTTTCAGACAGCCTTTATGCTCATTAGAAACTGGCCGCTAAACCACTAATGCTTGCGCGCCGTAACAAATTCCGCCAATGCCTGCAAATGCCAGACTTTTTCGCCCAATGGTGCCAACAAATCTGCTGCTTGGGCAACCAAATCTTCCGCATAACGGCGGGACGGTTCCAAGCCCATCAGTTTCACATAAGTGGGTTTGTTGTTGTCGGTATCTTTGCCGGCGGTTTTACCGAGCGTGGCGGTGTCGACTTCGCAATCGAGCACATCATCTATCACTTGAAAAGCCAAGCCGAGTTTGCGGGCATAGCCGTCTAAGCGCTGTAAATCGTCATCGCCCAAATCGGGGCAGGCCTGCGCGCCGAGTGATACGGCAGCGCGGATTAGAGCGCCGGTTTTGAGGCTGTGCATCTGCTCCAACCCGGCTTGGTTCATGGGTTTGCCCACATTGGCCAAGTCGATGGCCTGGCCGCCGGCCATGCCGAGGCTGCCGGCAGCCTGGGCAAGCGCGGCAATCATGTTGAGCTGGCGCGAGGGGGGTAAACCGGTAGGCCGGCTTAATATGTCGAAGGCCAACGTTTGCAGTGCATCGCCGGCTAACAGTGCGGTGGCCTCGTTATATTGGATATGGCAGGTGGGTTTGCCCCGGCGCAGGCTGTCATTGTCCATCGCCGGCATATCGTCGTGCACCAGTGAATACACATGGATCATTTCCACCGCTGCCATTGCGTATTCCACTGCCGTTTGATCTGCTTCACCCAATTCGGATGCAGCCAACACCAACAGCGGGCGTAAACGCTTGCCACCGCCGAGGGTAACATAGCGCATAGCTTGGTGCAGGGTGCTCGGCACGGTGTGTTCGGACGGCATCAGTCTTTCGAGCACACTTTCGGTTTGCGCTTGCGCTTTCTGCTGCCACGCTTTCAAATCATTCGCTCTGCTCAAGGCTCAGCTCCTTCAGTTCACCTGCATCGAGCACTTGCAGTTTTTGTTCTACTTCAACCAGTTTGGTGCGGCAGTATTTCACCAGTTCGTTGCCTTCCTGATAGGCCGTTAACGCGTCTTCCAGCGGCATTTCGCTGCCCTGCATGGCTTGAGTAATTGCTTCGAGGCGTTTTAAGGCTTCTTCAAAAGATTTTGGGGCGGTGTTTTTTTTCATAAGGTTCCGTTAAATACACGACAGACAAATATTTTCCGATACAGGAGGAATAGGCCGAAAAAATAATGCAAAAACCGGTTTATCTGCCGATTAAAATACAGCTAGTCCACTAAAAAATAAGGCTCTAGACTGGCAGCTTTATATAAATTTACTTTAAAAGCCCCCAAAGTTCGTGACTCAGTTCATCAGAGTTTCGGTTCCATCGCCATCCGCATTCCCTCAGGTGCAAATCAAAGTTTTTGGTTACGCCATTGAATTTGGCGGGCCTTCGTTTGGTAAAACTCCGGAAGCTTTCAATACCATTGATGTGCCCGGTACCATCTGCAAACTCATTTTGTCCGTGATTAACGCGCAAATGTTTAGAGTAGCCGGCATCGACCAGGCCGCTGTAACCGCGCCGGCTATCAGAATAAAAACACTCTCCAGAGAGACCTTTCCCAATATAACAGCTTGAAGTGTTTGCTTTTTACAATCAGGAACGATTTCGGTATAAACCCTGCCGTCTCTTTCGAAAATACCAAAGACGGGTTGTTTAAGCGTTCCTCTGCCATGCTTTGACTCGCCATGGAAACCGCGCTGCCGTTTGGCACCAAAATAGCTTTCATCAACCTTTATGCTGCCGTATAACCGGTCTTTTTACCCGCTTTGGCAGCGGTATGTTTCGTGCCTGAAAATGCGATACCGGTGGTTGATGGTATTGCGGTTGAAGCCTGTCGGCAAAGCGGTTTTTGAGGCTTCTATACCGACACAAAAATGCTTGATAATTTTTTGAGCTGATGGTCACTTAACTTGGTGTTATATTTCATTTTTCCAGGCTGACAGAGCTATTCTGCCAGTCTAGAGCCTAAATAAATATAAAGCGCAGGCAACGCAAATATCGTGAATCCGTTTTTTCCGCTGCGGGGTCGCTGCGCCTGAGATCAATGAAACAGGTTCACCATAGTATAACAAGGCTTGTTATTTTAAAGCGGGCCGGCCATAAGGGGTTTGTGAAAAACAGCTATTGTATAAGGGGCGGAAGGGAAAAGCCATCTTTAGATTCTATAACGGTTTATCAACAGTTTATTATGATGCACATACTGTGATATCAAATGTAGAAAAGGCCGTCTGAAAACCGGGTTGGGTTTTCAGACGGCCTTTTTCATTGATCACAAATCTGCTCCATTTCCGTTACAACATTACTATGCCCTGCCTTGCCGTCTGTACCGCCTGAAGCCTACCTTGTACCGGAAGAGAAAATTGCTCCAATTTTTTGTATTGGAAATTACAGCACGTTCAGCAGCCAATATACTCGGTATCCAGTCCAACTCAGCCAGATTGTTTTACCGAAAAATCCGCCAAGTTACTGCCTACCGTCTGGATCTTAAAGCAG
>NZ_JADGLG010000092.1:0-4021 GCF_015235335.1 Neisseria sp. 19428wB4_WF04 | reverse complement strand
TTTATTCTGATAGCCGGCGCGGTTACAGCGGCCTGGTCGATGCCGGCTACTCTAAACATTTGCGCGTTAATCACGGACAAAATGAGTTTGCGGATGGTACCGGGCACATCAATGGTATTGAAAGCTTCCGGAGTTTTACCAAACAAAGGCCCGCCAAATTCAACGGCGTAACCAAAAACTTTGATTTGCACCTGAGGGAATGCGGATGGCGATGGAATCGAAACTCTGATGAACTGAGTCACCAACTTTGGGGGGCTTTTAAAGTAAATTTATATAAAGCTGCCAGTCTAGAGCCTTGTTATGTATCTTTTTAGAGGAAAGGTAAATTAAATCCGGCCGTCTGAAAAACGTTCAGACGGCCGGATTTGAATCAATGCATACAGGTCGGGCGGTAAGCCGGGTTCTGTCGTTGGACAGCCATTCCTCTAGGCGCACCGTTGCCGGGGCGCTCCAGCAACCTACCCGAACGCTCGGCGGGCCGCGTCTGCGCGTTCTGTTTGGTCTTGCTACGGATGGGGTTTAGCCTGCTGCACCTTGTTACCAAGTGCACGGTGCGCTCTTACCGCACCTTTTCACCCTTGCCTGTGCTGAAAACAGCCATCGGCGGTTTCGCTCTCTGTTCCACTTTCCATCGTGTTGCCACGCCCGGCCGTTAGCCGGCATCCCGCCCTCTGTAGCCCGGACTTTCCTCCCCGCAGGCCTTACGCGCTGCGCGGCGGCTGTCTGCCCAACCTGTATACGGGGCAGATTATATCGCAAAATCAAGCCAAACACGATGCGGTGTTGCCCTACTTTGCCGTACTGTTACTGTCTGCAGCCCTGCGCTTTGCCCCATGTTTAGGTTTGTTTCACTATAGCGGCGGGGCAAATCTTTGCAAAAAAATTCAGGCTTTTTTCACGAATTCCAACCTCAGGTTTATGGTGCTGCCATCGATTTTGCAGACAATACCATGATCGCCTTCTTGAAAGCGGATACTTTCCACTTTGGTACCCCTGTTTAATCACCATTGAACTGCCTTTCACTTTCAAATCTTTAATCAATACCACAGAATCTCCATCGGCCAGCAGCGTGCCGTCGTTGGCATCTTTTACCTTTGGTGCCGTTTCAACGGCAGACTCGTTTTCTTGCCATTCATTGGCGTACTCGGAGCAGATAAACTGCGCAGAGTCGTGATAAGTCAACTAGGGTTGCATTGCGGGCATGCGGGTAGAACCATGATTGGTTCTTTCGTTTTTTAAGGCGAGATTTAGGATTATAGCAAAGATAGAACAACACCCTTTGTGTATTCAACCAGCAACCAAGTCGTGCCCTGCTTTTGCAGGGCGCTTTTGTATTCGGTATTGTTTATTTTTGGAAATGCGTGGTCTGCCGTTTATGGTGGTGCCTTATAGATTTTGCTTGGAGTAAAAGCCGGTTGGCGGGTTGCTCTTGATGTCAGCCGTTATGGTCGTTGAAAGTATGGCGGCAGAGTCTCCGCTTGTGTTCGCGATGGTTTTCAGACGGCTGTGGGCTTGGTTGTATGCAGGGTTTCGGCGGTAACAGACCTTGGGTTCCCGCGCCGGAGCGGCAGGCCGTTTGCCCAATGGTTGCGTTGATGCGGTGTTTCAGGCGGGAGCGGCGTGGTGTTTTGTTTGGCAGCGCGTTGCTTTTGATGGGGGCAGTGCATAGACTGCATCCCAAAAGTCAGGCACTATCTACCCAACGTATGAGGTGCAGTTTTTTATGGAAAAGTATTCAAACGGATTCAGATTGGAAATCGTGAAACACCGTCTGCAGGGGGCATGGTGAAAAACACGGCCAACATTTTTTCTCTAGAGCACGCTACCGTGCGCAAACAGGCAGCCGCTATATTTTCATCTGGCCGGTAACCGGACTCCTTTGGTGATTGCGTTCGCGGGGTATAGTTCTACAGCAGGCTGAAGGTTTTGCTCCGTTGTAATACGGTGTTTGCGGATTCTTTTGCTTTTCTTGGGTTTTCCTCACCTATTCTGCCATGCCCGCCCGAACCGAAACTGTTAGAAAACACAGAAAACTAGGCAGGCGGGAAAGATGTGGATGGTTTTTTCGGCTGGGGTGATGAGCGGTACGGCTTAAACAGCCGGGGATGATATGGTTTGATTTTGAACGGCAATCCGAACCCCGCAGGGCGGGGATAGCAAAAAAACCATCGGCAGCGGGTGGCTGCCGACAAAGCCTGGGTTGTATACCCCAACATCGCCTGCACTGCTTTAGCAGATATGATAGCTAATAACCCCGCTTCAAAAAAAGGGCTGTCGACCAGCAAAGCCGCCTTGATGTGGGTGTTTGGTTTACTGAAAGATTAATAATGCTGGGAATCAGCGTAGACTATAAACAAGTACAGGAAGGCCTCAGTCAACTGCTGAAGAATGACACTGATACTCACCCCATGATACGCGCATCGCCACTGAAGATTGTATCCCTCACGGAGAACAACTTTGAAAGTGGGGGCTGGAGCGGCAAACAGCGGCGGTAAAACCCTGCAACTCTCAGGCCAGCTGCCTCCAGTATCAACACTCAAGTCAAAAACCGGCTTCGCCCTCATCAACAGCAATAAAAAATACGCCGCCATCCACCATCTCGGCGGCCAAGCTGGGCGCAGCAGAGCCGGCCCCAACTCAGCACCGAGCACGCACTTCTCGATATCGCTCTAAAATCCCTGAGTAAAGGTATAAAAAACGGGGCCGATTTAGCCCGTTCATTTTATTTCACTCTATGCAATATTGTTTCAAATCTCCCATTCCACTAAATCCAACTTTATCCCTCTTAGTCCCATTTATCTCACATACCCTATATATTTATTTCAGGTCTTATGAAGCAAAATTCATTTTAAAGGGGTCTTTCCGCATATTTCCATATAGTGCTTTATTATAGATCATCCTGTCGGTGGCTGAAGCGAAACCCAGGGTTTCTTTTAGGAGCTGACGTAGGTTAGCGGTCATGACAGGCTGCTAAAATGAAGATAACAAACTGTAAATTAAGCAAAAAAGCACAGAAGACACTATTCAGATATTTTGTGCCGGAAGTTACCGCCGTTCGGCTGCCGATGTCTTGGGTATCCGGCCCAACACCGCCATACTCTTTTACCGCAAAATCCGCCTCGTCATCAGCCGTCATTCGGCCTTGTAGGCATCAGGTTTTTGAAGGTTCCGTAGTCAGATGAGAGCTGCTCCGGCGGTAAGCGCAAAGGAAAACGCGGCACAGGAGCCGCAGGCAAAGTGGTTTTCGGTATCCTCAAACATGGCGGCAAGGTTTATACCGTGGTCGTGGATAACGCCAAAAAAGAGAGTTTGTTGCCTGTTATTGCGAAGAAAATCATGCCGGACAGTGTGGTGTATACCGACAGTTTAAGCAGCGATGATGTCCCGGATGTCGGCGGTTTTCACCACCATAGGATTAACCACGGCAAGACATTTGCCCAGAGACAAAACCACATCAACGGCATTGGGAATTTTTGGAATCAGGCCAAGCGTGTGCTGCGCAAATACAACGGAATCGACCGGAAGTCTTTTCCCCCTATTCTTGAAAGAATGCGGGTTTCGTTTTAACTTTGGCACACCAAGTGAGCAGTTGAAAATCTTGCGGGACTGGTGTGGTATTTAGGGCTAATCTACTTCAGCCCCTTCTTTTAAATGCAGGTAAAAGTATGTTCCGGCACCTCGTTAAATCGTGCCAAGCGATGTTTGGCATAGCGCCAAAAGAATTCGATACCGTTGATATGTTGCATACCTCGGGCAAACCCATTGTCGCCGTGATGCACGCTGAAATGCTTTGCAAAACCCATGGGGCTTAGAAAGAAAAATCAGCAAAAATGATGTTAAGCTTCTAATATACCTATTAAAAACAAATACCAAAAGTTCAGTAAAATTACCGAATCAAAATTCCGTCAAATCCTGCGCCTTTTCACACTTGATTTGACCGCTTCCGATACCGCCAGACTCACCGGCATCAGTACCCAAAGTGCCAATATCTGTTTCTCAAACTGCGTTGCCGTATGGCTGC
>NZ_JADGLG010000091.1:0-4336 GCF_015235335.1 Neisseria sp. 19428wB4_WF04 | reverse complement strand
TGAAAAGTACTTCAGGGTACATCATGGTGTAGACGAGTTCGCCCGGGGTGCGCAACACATTAACGGCATCGAATTGTTTTGGGGTTATGCCAAAAACCGCTTGGTTAAATTTAACGGTGTACCGAAATAGACTTTTTATTACACTTAAAGGAAACCTAATTTCGCTTCAATCACAGGCATGATGATCTGTATTAGTCTTGCTTAAAATACTGAGAAATCGACCCTTGGGCTAATTTTGCTTCCTAAGCCCCTTCTTTATTGCAAGCCCTTGCCCAAGTCATTTGATTACTAGGGTTGTTGATAAATATAAGGGGCTGATCTACTTCGGCCCCTTATATTATTTGAATGGTTAGCTTTAGAATGGTTCGTTCAAATCATATTTTCTAGAAACTACTTTGCCATATAATACCCAGCCTGCAAATACGGCAATACTGCCCCAATACATTGCCTCCATACCCGAGCTGTAAAGCGCATAGAAACTGTACAGATTACCGATAAAAGCAATGATGCTAGTGAATACCATTTCTTTATGCGGAACATCGCTGGTTTTTTGCAACACAATAATTGCCGACATTGACAGGATATATGGTATTAAATTGGTTACTACAGCTAGATTCACCAAAATATCGAACTGTTTGCTCAAACCCTCGTCCATAGTCATCAAAGCCAACACGGTTTGTATTGAAGCGATGATAATCATACCGAGTATAGGAGTATTGTTGGAGGTTGCTTTGCCAAACTGTGGGATAAAGTAGCCTTCATCGGCACCAGCTTTAAACACTTGCGCGATGGTAAACTGCCAACCTAATAGTGATCCTGTGCAGGAAATGATCAGCAAACCCATTACAATTTGACCAATGGTGTTGTTAAACATTGAAGCAAACACCAATCCGAAAGGGGCATCAGTTGATGCTAATTGAGTGTTGGGTACAATACCGGCTACTACATTGGTGGAAACAATGTAAATAATGGCAGTTAGCAGCGTTCCCCATAGTACTGCAATCGGCACGTTTTTCTCGGGGTTGTCTACGGCATCGGAATTGGCACAGGCCGACTCTAAACCTAAAAACGCCCACAAAGTAATCGCGATAGAAGACGGAATTGCCTCAAACAGCCCCATATTGTGTGGGTTCCATGCGTCAGCATACATTGATGGGCTGAACCAGAACCAGCCGATAATCGATACGCCGATAACCGGAATAATTGCACCCCAAACGGTTATACCGCTGATTTTACCGGTAATGCCGGCACCGCCAAAGTTGGCTACCATCGTCAGCCAAACAAAAATAATTGCCCCTAAAGCAGCTTGAAAAGGCGATAGCTGCCAGTTCATTAACACGGCTAGATAGCCCACTGCGGAAATGGCGATTGCCACATTAGCAATCAATAGTGAGACGGCATAAGTGTAGTTGGCCATAAAATTTCCGGATTTACCGAATGAATATTCGGCATAACCGCCCATGCCGCCCGATTTAGTACTGAAACGGCCGCATTTGGCAAACGCATAAGCCAAACACATCGAACCAACAGCGGTTACCAACCAAGATAAAATCGAAATCGTGCCGACCTGCGCCAGTTTGGACGGCAGCATAATGATGCCAGACCCCATCATATTAATCACGGTAAGAATAGTGAGCTGCACTACGCTCATTTTACTTTTGGAAGATGACATGATTTGTCCTTTCGTTTTTCAGACTGCCCTTGGAAAGACTGTGCCTTTTCAGACAGCCTGAAGTCGGCCGTTATTTAACAATCACATGACCATAGGCACGGCGGCTGCCATCGGGTTCCTCCTGCAAATAAACCCCTTGGATTTCCGGTTCGAAACCAGGAAGGCAGTTGATGCCTTCTTCTAATGCCAGGAAGTATTTCTGCACTGCACCACCCCAAATCTCGCCTGGAACGGTACACAATACGCCGGGCGGATAAGGCAACGCACCTTCGGCAGCAATTTGGCCCTCGATTTCGCTCAAGCGCACCAGTTTTACTTCGTTGCGAATCAGGCATTGTTGTGCATCGTAGGCACTCATAGCCTGCTTGGGCCAACCATCGCGGCGGAACATTTGCCGTTGCAGCTCTTTCATGTTGTTGCGTTTGTAGAAATCATGCATTTCCTGGCAAAGACGACGGATGGTGTAGCCACGGTAATAGTTTTCGTTTTTACCGTATACAGAGGGCACCACATCTTTCATTAGGCTGTTGTCTGCAATGTGTTGCTCGAAGCGGGCAATCAGTGCGGCCAAATGCTGCACTTTTGCTAAATTTTCAGACGGCGTGAGCAGGAAAAGAATAGAGTTCAAATCACATTTTTCCGGCACAATGCCGTTGTCGCGCAAGAAATTAGCCAAGATGGTAGCCGGCACACCGAAATCCTCGTATTCTCCGGTTTTCACATCGATGCCCGGTGTTGTCAGCAATAATTTACACGGGTCGACAAAATATTGGTCTTGAGCATAGCCTGGAAAAGCATGCCAGCGTGCGCCTGGTTCGAATTTGAAGAAACGCAAATCGGTAGCGATGGTTTCGGTAGGATAATCTTGCCAAGGTTTGCCTTCAACGGTTTCCGGCACAAACGGCTTGATCATGCTGCAATGGTTCAACAGCAGTTTGCGTGCTTCAATACCGATGGTTACGCATTTGTGCCACAGCTTACGGCCGGCTTCGCCTTCGTGCATTTTGGCATTCACATCCAAAGAGGCAAACATCGGATAGAACGGGCTGGTGGAAGCTTGCAGCATAAAGGCATTGTTAAAGCGTTTGTGGTTGCAATAACGTTTTTGGCCTTTGATGTGCTTGTCTTTTTTGTGAATTTGAGAAGTTTGCGAGAAGCCCGACTGTTGTTTGTGAACCGATTGGGTAACAATAATGCCGGGGTCGTTTTCATTCAGTTCCAAAAGCAGCGGAGAACAATCACGCATCATTGGGATAAACTGCTCATAGCCAACCCATGCCGAGTCAAACAGAATGTAATCGCACAGATGGCCGATTTTATCCACCACCTGGCGGGCGTTGTAAATTGTACCGTCGTAAGTGCCCAATTGGATTACGGCCAAGCGGAACGGACGCGCTTCATCGGCACGCTCAGGCGCAACCTGACGGATTTGTTCGCGGATATAGGTCTCATTGAAGCAGGCTGCGTCAATACCGCCGATAAAGCCGTAAGGGTTGCGAGCAGTTTCCAAGTACACGGGCTTGGCACCGTTTATAATCAGAGCACCCATGTGGATGGACTTGTGGTTGTTGCGGTCGAACAGTACCAAATCATCTTTAGCCAGTAGTGCACTGGTAACCACTTTGTTGGAAGATGAAGTGCCGTTGAGTACGAAATAGGTCTTATCGGCGTTATACACTTTGGCAGCATGTTGTTGAGCGGCACAGGCAGGGCCTTCATGGATCAGTAAATCCCCCAGGCGCACATCGGCATTGCACAAATCAGCCCGGAATACGTTCTCACCGAAGAAATGGAAAAATTCACGTCCGGCCGGATGTTGGGCAAAGAACTGGCCGCCTTGATGGCCGGGGCAGTCAAATGCTGCATAACCACGTTTGGTATAGTGTTTGAGAGCATTGAAGAAAGGCGGTGCAAGATTGTCGGCATATTGATCGGCAGCAGCATCAATCTGTTTGCCGTAATAATGGCGATTGCCGAAACCGATTTGAATTACACCGCTAAATTGCGGCAAAAAGCTTTCAGGTAGTGTTTCTTCAGGTTGAACTGCTGCAAACAGTGGCACAACAAAGCCGGTTCCCTTAATTTTTTCGGCGGCGAAAGAAACATCGTCCACTGATGCTACTGCAGCAGCAACATTGGTGAAATCTGTTTTCCTAATATCAACGATTTCATATTCACTGATAAAGCTGTCCCGCACAGAAGGGCTGGCAGCGATTTTAAGATATTTCATCATACGCCTCCTAATAAGGATTGTTGGAAAATTGATTCGGCATTATTTTATGCTTTTGGATTTCTTATTTCAAGAATCTAAAATAATAAATTTCTTTTAATAAACAAAATATTAAATTCAAAATATTAAAATTTGACCTTTATTAAATATATTTCAATAGAGAAATTTTTCATATGTATAAAGCGTATAATCGCACTTTCATATCTTAATTTTGATACTGTTTTAACCAAGAGATATGATTTTTGAGTTGGAAAAAACTATTTGGTGATAATAGGGTACGGCTTGGTATTTGAAGTTGGGTGTATTATGTCAATTCCATTCCAAAACTGAGCCACAGTTGTGGTCTAAAATTGAGCCACCCTATGAGCGGTGTTTCATCCGGTAAGAATCATTGCCCGTCTCAAAAATATCGCAGCAATAAGTCAGACGCTCCA
>NZ_JADGLG010000090.1:0-4585 GCF_015235335.1 Neisseria sp. 19428wB4_WF04 | reverse complement strand
CCCCTGCCAAGCCCGCCGCCCCGCCGAAAGACAAACAGGCCGCCTTGCTGAATCTATGGCACGAAGCCATACCCATCAGCGGCAAAGACCCCGCCGCGCAATATCTGCACGGGCGCGGCATACCTGATACCGCTTTTCAGGCGGCCTTCAATATCCGTTATCACGCAGCCTTACCCCTATGGGCAACCGACACCGACGGCCAAACGGCCAAGCCGCTGTTAATCGGCTATTTCCCCGCCATGCTGGCCGCCGTAACCACCGCCGACGACCAATTACAGGGCTTGCATAAAACCTACCTTGACGCGGTTTATATCAAGCCATACGGCGAAAACGGCAACCATGCACCCGCCTTTACCAAACTGAATATCCACCATCCGCGCACAGGCGAGCCATTGCCCGCCAAAAAGATGCAATCCCGCTTACCCGATGCACTGAAAGGCGCAGCGGTACACCTTTTCCAACCCGACGCACAAGGCCGCCTGATTGTTGCCGAAGGCATAGAAACCGCCTTTGCCGCCCGCGCCCTTTTCGGCCTGCCCGCCGTTGCCGCCTTATCCGCTTACGGTATGGCTTCGTTTGTATGGCCGTCTGAAAAGCAGGAACTGTTTATTTGCGCCGACAACGACGACAACCGCACGGGCATTAAAGCCGCCCACAGCTTGGCAGTAAAAGCCATCAAGGCAGGCATCAAGGCACGGATATGGCAGCCCGAAACGGCAGGCTTTGACGCTTTGGACGAACTGAACCGCCGCCAAGACGAACAGACCGCCCCGCCGTAAACCGCCGTATTTGCGTTTTCAGCCCGTTTCCCTTTCAGACGGCTTCACCCCTTACCTAAGCGGATAACACCCCAAACAGCGCAGATTTACCCGCCTGCCGTCTGAAATACACCAGCAAACAAAAAGGGCAGCCGATACAGGCCGCCCGAAACAGTAAGGAAATATCATCATGAATAACACAGGCACCGCCATTGAAGAATTTGAGCCGGTAGAATTGCGCCCGTATTTCCAATGCACCCAAAACGGCGTTTTCTACATTGCCGTAGAAACCGACAATAATGGCGAAGTTCACGAAAAGCCCCCGCTGAAACTGGCCGACCCAATCGAGCTTATCGGACGCTGTACCGACGAATCAGGCAGCCATTACCGCATTATCCGATGGCGCGATGCCGTAACCCGCAAAGCCCGCATAGAAGCCCTGCCGATGGCCGAAATCGGCGTAAACTGGCAACGCCTGCAATCACACGGCATTACCGTTATGGCAAGCCGCAGAAAACGCGAATTACTGGCCGATTATCTGCAAACCGACGGCAGCAACGAACGCTACACCGTAACCAACCGCGCGGGCTGGTGTGCCGACAATACGGCCTATATCCTGCCCAACGGCGAAGCCATAACCGCCAAAAAACAGCCCGCCAAAGTGATTTACAACGGCGACAAATCACAGGCCGACAGCTACACCGAAAGCGGCAGCCTTGAAGACTGGCAGCAAGGCATAGCCCGCTATATGGCAGGCAACAGCCGCTTATGCTTGGCAATCGGCACCGCCCTAGCCGCCCCGCTTGCCCGCCTGTTGAATATCGAAGCAGGGGGATTCCACCTTTTCGGCGATTCACGCGATGGCAAATCAACCGCCGCCAAAGCCGCATTATCCGTATGGGGCAACCCTGAAACGCTTATGCTGACATGGACAGGCACAGGCTTAGGCTTTACCAACACCGCCGCCGCCCGCAATGACGGCCTATTGGTATTAGACGAAATCGGCCAAGCTAACGCCAAAGCCGTAGCACAAACCGCCTATTCCGTGATTAACGGCGTTTCCAAAGTACAGGGCGCAAAAGACGGCGGCAACCGAGAATTAAGCCGCTGGCGCATTTTCATACTTTCCACAGGCGAAAAGCCCCTAAACAGCTTTCTAAGAACGGCGGGCGTAGAATGGAACGCAGGCCAAGCCGCCCGCCTGCCCGATATTCCCAGCGACGCAGGCAAAGGCTTAGGCATTTTTGACACCCTACACGGCCACGAAAAAGGCGCAGCCTTAAGCGAAGCCATTACCGCCCACGCCGCCCGATACCACGGCACCGCAGGCCGTGCACTTATCCGCCTGCTATTGGAAAACCCCGAAGCCATCAACGAAGTCCGCGCCACAATGGCCGACTTTATGGCCATGTTGCCCGATACCGACGGCCAAAGCCGCACCGTTGCCTTACGCTTTGCCATAACCGCCGCCGCGCTGGAACTGGCCGCCAAACACGGCATTACAGGCTTAGGCGCAGGGGTAGGCATGGCAGGCATCAAGCAATGTTTCGACGCATGGCACAGCCGCACAGGCACAGGCACAGGCAAATATGAAGACAACCAAATCATCAAACAGGCCATAGACTTCATGCAACTTTACGCAGAATCCATGCGCTTTGTGGATTGGAACAGCGAATTTACCAATCAAGACCACGCAGGCTATCGAAAGCGCAAAGAGCAGGCGCATTTAGACAAATTTTGGATAATCCCCACCGTATTTGAAAACGAAATATCCAAAAGTTTTGAAACAAACAAGACTTGTAATGTACTTTTCGGTATTAAATGGCTGAAACGTGATGGAAAAGACAGCCGCTGGCAATTCAAACGCTATGGCAAAGGGCGTTTTTATGTGCTGGTAGGCATAGAGCCGCCAAGCCAAGACAGCGGCAACCAAGCCGAACAATAGGCCGTCTGAAAGCCCTTAAGGTTTATCGGCAGAAAACCAACCCGACACCAGCCCCGCCGCTGGTGTTTTTTATGGCCGTCTGAAACGGCAGGGCATACGCATTGACAATGTATCCAATCGGATACATAATCAATATATGGAATACCAAATCAAAACCACAAACCACTTTGAAACATGGCTTGCCGCCCTAAAAGACAAACGCGCCAAAGCCAAGATTGCCGCCCGCCTATTACGCGCCCAATTGGGCAACTTAGGCGACCATAAAGCCATAGGCGGCGGAATAAGCGAAATGAGAATAACAGACGGAAAAGGCTACCGCCTTTACTACACCATACGCGGCAATACCGTTATTTTTATGCTGATAGGCGGCGACAAAGGCACACAGCAAGCCGATATAGCCCGCGCCCACCAAATCAAACAGGAATTAAGCCATGACTAAAACCACCATTACCCCATTTGACCCCGCCCGCTATTTGCAAGACGAAGAAGACATAGCCTTATTCTTGGAAGCGGCGGCAGAAGAAGCCATAGACGCAAACGACAACAATATTTTGTTACAGGCCATCAATACCGCCGCCAAAGCGCGGGGCATAATGCAAGTAGCCAAAGATGCGGGGGTATCCCGTGAAAGCCTATACAAATCACTAGCCCCCAATGCCAAACCCCGCTTTGATACCATTACCAAAGTATTACACGCGTTGGGGGTACAAATGACGTTTACGGCCAAGCCACCGCAAACGGCAGAAAAGCCCTAAACTGCCAAATACAAAAAAGGCCGTCTGAACAATTACCCCTTGTTTCAGACGGCCTTTTTAAAACTTATATTACCCAAGCCCGCCCCTTATTGTTTCCTATCAGGAAATGATTTACCAAAAAATCATCAAATTATTTCATAAAAAATTTTTCCCTATACAGGATAACGAAAAATCAGCGGGTATGGCGGGTATGCAATTAAAAACACCCCCGCAAGCCTTTATTTATAAGGGTTTCACGCATACCCGCTTACATAAATTAACGCGGGTATGTGCGGGTATGTGCGGGTATGGCTTTATAATCATAAACTTATAATGTAAAAACGCACCCCATACCCGCACCAACCCGCCTATTTTTTTATATCGGGTATGATTTAATCATTTAATATCAACACTTTAACCCCATCATACCCGCATACCCGCCATTCCCGCAGTGTTTTGCATATATAGCAATGTTTTTTTAGGGCGTTTAAACAGCCGCCCACAGGCCGCGAAACTTTGGCCAAAGTGTATAACTGCCACCCCGACCAACTGGCAGGCTTATAAGGCCGTCTGAAAACACAAACACCAGCCCCGCCGCTGGTGTTTTTTATGGCTGCCTGAAAAACAGTACAAAATGCGTTATACTCAATCCAACAAAACCCCATACCCCCAAGCCGCAAAAAAACCACAAAATCAGCCGAAAAACGCTTTGACTTTTGCAAGATGGGGGTATATTTGGGGGTATTTATCAAATATGTAAATAAAATTTATAATTAAACCAAATATTTAAATGGCTGATTCAAGTCTCGATGTCACCAATAAAAGAAAACAGCCCAAATTTTCGGGCTGTTTTTTTACGTCTAACACCGTCTAATGCCATAAACCAAGATTCAAGCACAGCAAGGATTTTAGCCCGATAAAGGGCATTTTCAGACGGCCTTTATTATCCAATACAGTAAAATCCCGTCTAATTGAATAAACCAAAAAAACGGAGATATATTTGGGATATCTGAAAATACCATGTCAATTCCATTCCAAAACTGAGCCACAGTTGTGGTCTAAAATTGAGCCACCCTATGAGCGGTGTTTCATCCGGTAAGAATCATTGCCCGTCTCAAAAATATCGCAGCAATAAGTCAGACGCTCCA
>NZ_JADGLG010000008.1:0-64582 GCF_015235335.1 Neisseria sp. 19428wB4_WF04 | reverse complement strand
GTTTGCCGACCGACACAACCATATCAACGGCATTGAGAATTTTTGGAATCAGGCGAAACGTGTCTTGCGCAAATACAACGGAATCGACCGAAAATCTTTTCCTCTGTTCTTGAAAGAATGTGAGTTTCGTTTTAACTTCGGGACACCAAAGCAGCAGTTAAAAACTTTGCGGCTTTGGTGTGGTGTTTAGGGCTAATCTACTTCAGCCCCTTTTGTTTTTTGTCTGCTCCACTTTGATGATTCGATCCTTAAATAGACAGTCCGTTTCTTGGAGGTGAAATCTGTGTCGAGTTGGCAATTAAAATCAGGCTAAAAAGTGTAGGTTTTATTTTAGAGTCCAAGCGGATGGGCAAGTTTACTGCGCCGCTGTCAAACGGTTTTTTCAATAGTGTGATATAATGGCTATTTTGCTCAATATGGGAAGGGATACCGTACGGTTTCCTCTGGTAGAAAGCCGAAAATTCCCCTTGATCATTGATGGCGATGCCTTCGTTAAAATTCTTACTTTCGCAGACATAAATTTCTAGGAAACGGTTAATCAACAAATGGTCTATTTGTGCGGTGAATTCATTAAACTCCAAAGGTAAATCGTTAATCACTATCCAATTTTTCAATGCTGCATAATGAAAATTGATCTGATACGCTGCTTCTTTTTCGCCTTTCATTCCCGACTGGATTTTTTGATTTCTTGCCGGATTTTATTTTATGTTTCTAGTGGAATATTTGGCAAAGACGAAAGCTGATTTAACGCGAGCAAGTCGTTTTCACACGGCTCAAATAGTTTAATAATCATCTATATTATCCTTTTTCTCTTATCATTTATTTAGGAGGGACGTAGGTTAGCCCTAAATACCACACCATTTTAGCAATGTTTTTAGCTGCTCACTTGGCGTGTTGAAATTTGGTTTTGACGGTCTGCAAACAACTGGGAATGATTGATGTGCTGGGGTAAATTCACTAACATCCAGAACATCATAGCTTTTGAAACAGCCAGTGTAACCAACGTTGTCGGGCATAGTTTTCTTTTTGATAACAGGAAGTGAAGTATTCCACCTGATGTTTTCCACCGCAAGGGTAAACATTTTGCTTTGCCGTTTCAGGATACCGAAGGCAGTCCATTTTACCCATTGCGCCGCGACCACACCTGCCCTTACACCTTCCGCCAAAGTAGTTCTCATCCCATTCAACTATACCCTCAAAACTTCATCGGCATGAAGCCAAATGATGTGCGGTGTCTTGGCTGATTTTTCGGTAGAACAACATGGCGGGATTGGCTTGGATACTGAGAATATCCGAAGCCAAGCGGGTGATAACCTCCATCATAAAAAACTCAAGCAGTTTTTTCTGTGTGGGCGTTGTAGCTTGCAATGGGTTATCTTCATTTTAGCAGCCTGTCATGACCACTAATTTTACGTCAGCTCCACATTCAATGAAAAAGGTATGCTTGAAACTAGCTAGTTCTAGGCCTTTAACCAATCCACCTGTACCTGAGGTTATTTCTAATGATTTTATTTTTTACAATAAATCTAAATATACATAAATAAACATGCTTTCTTCTGTTAAGTTGTTGAATATTAATTATTTAACCATTTTACTTTTTAAAATCTCTTTCAAATACCTCCCCGTATAACTTCCCTTAATCTTTACCACTTCTTCCGGCGAGCCTTTGGCAATAATCCGCCCGCCGCCGCCGCCGCCTTCCGGCCCTAAATCGACAATATAATCTGCCGTTTTAATCACGTCTAAATTATGTTCGATAATCACAATTGAGTTGCCTTTGCCTTTCAGACGGCCGATCACTTTGAGCAATAAGGCGATGTCGGCAAAGTGTAAACCCGTGGTCGGTTCGTCCAAAATATACAATGTCCGCCCTGTATCGCGTTTGGAGAGTTCCAACGCGAGTTTGATGCGCTGGGCTTCGCCGCCCGATAAGGTGGTGGCGGATTGGCCGAGGCGGATATAGCCTAAGCCGACATCCATCAGGGTTTGCAGTTTACGCGATACGGTGGGCACGGCATCGAAGAATTGGAGGGCTTCTTCTACGGTCATATCCAGCACTTGGCTGATATTTTTGCCTTTATA
The DNA here is from genome assembly GCF_015235335.1 of Neisseria sp. 19428wB4_WF04. Taxonomy (NCBI): domain Bacteria; kingdom Pseudomonadati; phylum Pseudomonadota; class Betaproteobacteria; order Neisseriales; family Neisseriaceae; genus Neisseria; species Neisseria sp. 19428wB4_WF04. The sequence goes on along the minus strand of NZ_JADGLG010000008.1, from coordinate 62,500 downwards.
TTGCACTTCGAGAGTTTCGCGGTTGTAGCGTTTGCCGTGGCACACTTCGCAAGGCACATACACATCGGGCAGAAAATGCATTTCCACTTTGATCACGCCATCACCCTGGCAGGCTTCGCAGCGGCCGCCTTTAACGTTAAACGAGAAACGGCCGACATTGTAGCCGCGCTCGCGGGCAAGCGGCACGCCGGCGAAAAGATCGCGGATGGGAGTGAACAGGCCGGTATACGTGGCAGGGTTGGAACGCGGGGTGCGGCCGATGGGGGATTGATCGACATTAATCACTTTGTCGAGATGCTCGAGGCCGGTGATATCGTTGTAGGGTGCAGGTTCCTCGTGGGCACGGTTAAGTTCGCGGGCGGTGATTTTGGCGAGCGTGTCATTAATCAGGGTGGATTTTCCGCTGCCGGACACGCCGGTGATGCAGGTGATTAAGCCCAACGGTAATTCGAGGGTTACGTTTTTAAGATTATTGCCGCGTGCGCCTTTTAATACCAACATTCTTTCAGGGTTGGGCGGTGTTCTTTCAGACGGCACTTCGATTTTTTTCTTACCGCTCAGATATTGTCCGGTAACGGATTCTCCACAGGAGGCAACTTTTTCGGGCGTGTCGGCAATTAATACGGCTCCGCCGTGTCCGCCTGCTCCCGGCCCCATGTCGATAACAAAATCGGCTTCGCGGATGGCATCTTCGTCATGTTCCACCACGATTACGCTGTTGCCTAAGTCGCGCAAGCGTTTGAGGGTGGCAAGCAGGCGGTCGTTGTCGCGCTGGTGCAGCCCGATAGAAGGCTCATCCAGCACATACATTACGCCGGTTAAGCCCGAACCGATTTGGCTGGCCAGGCGGATACGCTGGGCTTCGCCGCCGGAAAGGGTTTCGGCGGAGCGGGAAAGATTAAGATAATCGAGGCCGACATTAATCAAAAAGCCCAAACGCTCGGTGATTTCTTTGAGAATTTTTTCGGCAATCTGTTTTTTATTGCCCTCTAAATCGAGTTTTTCAAAAAAATCATGGGTTTGAGTAAGCGGCCAAGCCGAAAGCTCGTGCAGCGGCTGTTTGCCCACATAAACATAGCGCGCTTCTTTGCGCAAGCGCGCGCCGCCGCAACTCGGGCAGGCTTTGTGGCTTTGATATTGCAGCAGTTCTTCGCGCACGGTAGTGGAATCGGTTTCACGAAAACGGCGCTCCAAGTTGGGAATGATGCCCTCAAAAGCATGACTGCGGTTGAAAATAGTGCCTTTTTCAGAAAGGTAGCGGAATTCGATAATCTCTTTGCCTGAGCCGTGCAGCACCACTTTTTTCACTTTTTCAGGCAGGTTTTCAAACGGCGTGTCCACATCAAAACCGTAATGGGCAGCCAGCGACTGAATCATTTGAAAATAAAATTGGTTGCGTTTGTCCCAGCCTTTGATTGCGCCGGCAGCTAGTGATAACTCGGGGTGCAGCACCACGCGTTCGGGGTCGAAAAAGTTCATATTGCCCAAACCGTCACAGGTGGGGCAAGCGCCGGCAGGGTTGTTAAAGGAAAACAGGCGCGGTTCCAACTCGGGCAGGCTGTATGAGCAGACGGGGCAGGCAAACCGGGCAGAAAACCAATGTTCTCCGCCGCTGTCCATTTCCAAAGCCAGCGCACGCTCGCCGCCGTGGCGCAAGGCAGTTTCAAAACTTTCGGCCAAGCGTTGTTTGATATCGGCTTTTACCTTAACGCGGTCAATGACCACATCGATATCGTGTTTGATGTTTTTTTCCAGCTTCGGCACTTCGTCCAACTGAAAAATTTCGCTATCCACGCGCACACGGGCAAAACCTTGCGCCCGCAAATCGGCAAAAAATTCGACAAACTCGCCTTTTCGCCCGCGTACGGCAGGAGCAAGAATCATCACCCGGCTGTCCTCCGGCAACTTCAACACGGCATCAACCATCTGAGATACGGTTTGGCTGGAAAGCGCAAGGCCGTGTTCCGGGCAATAAGGCGTGCCGACCCGGGCATACAGCAAGCGCAGATAATCGTGGATTTCGGTGACCGTACCTACCGTAGAGCGCGGGTTATGGCTGGTAGATTTCTGCTCGATGGAAATAGCAGGAGAAAGTCCCTCGATTAAATCGACATCAGGTTTGTCCATCATCTGCAAAAACTGGCGGGCATAGGCAGAAAGGCTTTCCACATAACGCCGCTGGCCTTCGGCATAAAGCGTGTCGAAGGCCAAGCTCGATTTACCGCTGCCCGAAAGACCGGTTACCACCACCAACCGGTTGCGGGGAATATCCAGGTCGATGTTTTTTAAATTATGGGTGCGTGCACCACGAATGCGGATGGTGTCGTTATTGCTCATATCTGCTTAAAGCCGTCTGAAAAAATGAAACTGTATATTGTAGCATTTTTTCAAAATAAACCGCGGAGTTCGAGCGCAAGGGAAAGGCCGTCTGAAAATGTTTTCAGACGGCCTTTCTGCTTTTGAATTATGCGTAGAAAGTGTAGGCCCACAGGGCAACGAGGATGATGCAGAGAATGTTCAGCAGCAAACCCACGCGCATCATATCTTTCTGTTTCACCAAGCCTGTGCCGAACACGATGGCGTTGGGCGGTGTGGCAACCGGCAGCATGAAGGCGCAGGAGGCACCAATGCCGATAACGAATACCATCACTTCTTTAGGCAGCCCCATTTGGGCGGCAACGCCGGCAAAAATCGGCACCAACAGTGCGGCAGAAGCGGTGTTGCTGGTGAATTCGGTTAAGAAGATGATGAAAGTGGCTACAATGAAAATGACAACCAATGGATGTGCTAGCGCAAATGTGGTGGCAACCTGCTGGCCGATGGCTTCGGAAGCGCCGGAAACCTGCATCAGGTTGCTCAGGCAGATGCCGCCGCCAAAGAGCATTAGTACGCCCCAGTCGGTGTTGCGGGCTACTTCGCGCCAGCGCGCTACGCCGAATACCACCACCGAAACGGCGGCTATCAGGGCAATAACGGTGTCGGGGTTGGAAATGCCGAAAACGTCTTTGATTTTGGCACCGAATATCCACGCGGTAGCGGTGGCGATAAAAATCAGCATGGCGAGTATGCGGTGAAGCGTCCACGGGATATGTTCGGTTTTTACTTCTACGCGCTCGTTTAGGTTGGGGCGCAGAATGATATAGAGTGAAACCAGCATCAGCGGCAGCATCAGCAGCATCATGGGCAGACCCATTTTCATCCAGCCCATAAAGTCCAAGTCTAATGCTTTGGCGGCAATGGCGTTGGGCGGCGAGCCTACGATGGTGCCCAAGCCGCCGATGCTGGCGCAGTAGGCGATGCCGAGTAATACAAACACAAAGGTTTTGCGTTCTTTTTCTTTATCGAGATGATCCATCATGCCCATGGCCAGAGGCAGCATCATGGCAGCAGTGGCGGTGTTGCTGACCCACATTGACAGGAAGGCGGTTACGGCAAACAGCATCAGCACAGCCACTTTCATGTTGCCGCGCGAGAGTGAAATCAGCCAAACGGCAATTTTGCGGTCGAGCCGCTGCATATGCAGCGCGGCAGCCAGTGCGAACCCGCCGAAAAAAATGTAGATAATCGGGTCGGAAAAGCTGCTCATGGCTTTTTTGATGTCCATGTCCGGGAAACCCAGCAACACAGCCAGCAGGGGCGCCATCAGCGCGGTTACGGTGATGTGTACTGCTTCGGTAAACCACATAATCGCCACGAAAACCAACACGGCAATCCCTTTGTTGGCGTTAGTGTCGTAGGGCAGGATATGGTAAATGCCGAAGCTGACGATGGCTGCGACAATGGCGGTAAACAAGCCTTTGAAATCGGTTATCGGCGCTTGTGCACTTAGCAACTCGATGTTTTCTGGTCGGTTTTTATCAGGAGTCATGGTGTAGTTTCCTGTGTATTGGAAAATCGGCAGGCAAGTGCCTGCCGGGTGCCGAGGCTGCAAGGGCAGTATAAGTGTAAGCCGATGTAGCTGTAAAGAATCTGTAAACCAACTGTTGCGGCAAAATGCTTTGCTGCTTGCTTTTTCAGACGGCCTTCGCTATAAATTTCCTTGACTCTGCAAGGTTTCAGGCAGTAACGGATAGAAGGTGTAAAGTATGGAAGCACTCCGGCAATCCCAATACAACCGGCGTTATGTGTGGCTGCCGGTTTTGGCGGCGGCTTTAGTGTTGATGATTACCATGGGCATCAGAATGTCGCTGGGGCTGTTTGTGCAGCCTATGGTGCGCGACACGGCATTGAGCATCTCTGCGGTCAGCTTCGCGATAGCGGTCATGCAGCTGATGTGGGGCGTGTCGCAGCCGATTACCGGTGCGCTCGCCGACCGCTTTGGTGCATGGCCGGTGCTTTTGTGGGGAACGCTGCTGCTGGCAGCCGGTTGCGGGCTGATGCCGTGGCTGCCGGGCACTTGGGGGGTGACACTGACAATGGGCGTGATGATTGCATTTGGCGCAGGTGCAGGCAGTTTTTCGATTTTAATGGGCAGGGTGGCCGGCAAAGTGCCGCCGCATCTGCGCGGCACGGCTTCGGGCGTGCTGAATGCGGGCGGATCGTTCGGGCAGTTTCTGTTTGCGCCGCTGGTGCAGGGGCTGGTTCTGCTGCCTGCCGCAGGCTGGCGCGTTGCCGCCTATGCGTTGGCGGCAGCCGGGTTGCTGGCTTTGCCTCTGGCGCGCCTGCTCACGTGCGGTGATGCCGCAACCGTTCAGACGGCCTTTGAGCCGGACGGCAGCCAAACCTTGAAGCAGGCTTTGGCGCAGTCGGCCAAAGACCGCAGCTATATTCTGCTACATTTGGGCTTTTTTACCTGCGGTTTCCATATTGCCTTCTTGGTCACACACCTGCCCACCGAAGTGGCGCTGTGCGGCCTGCCGCCTGCCGTGGCTTCATGGTCGCTGGCGCTCATCGGAATTACCAACGTTATCGGCAGCCTGATAGTAGGCTGGGCGGTCGGCCGCTGGCGCAGCAAATATCTGCTGTTTGCAATGTATGCTTCACGCGCGCTGCTGATTGCGGCGTATTTGGTGATGCCGCGAACCGATGTAGCGTTTTATCTTTTTGCGGCAGGGTTGGGTTTGACTTGGCTGGCTACGGTGCCGCCCACTGCCGCCATTGTCGGCAAACTGTTTGGTGTGCGTTATTTGGCCACCTTGTTCGGGCTGACTTTACTCTCCCACCAGATCGGCGGTTTTTTCGGAGCTTATCTCGGCGGCACGGCCATCACCGCATTCGGCGACTACGGCTGGATGTGGTATGCCGATATGGCATTGGCCGCAGCGGCGGCGTTGCTGAACCTGCCGATTCGTGAAAGCAAAATAGTGCGGGCAGAGAAAGGGTAAGTTGGACGGGTTTGCCGTTTACCCGGATTGGAGCATGTTTTCAGACGGCCTCAGCGTTTCAGACGGCCTCGAAATAACAACAGGGCGGTTGTTTGCCGCCCTGTTTTTTATGCGCCTGCGGCTTCTTCGAAACCCGTTACCTCCAGCCCGAATCCGGTCAGCCCGTTCATAGAAGAGGGCTTTCCCATCACGCGCATTTTCTGCACATTGAGGCCGGCGAGAATCTGCGCGCCGATGCCGTAGGTTTTCTTATCCCATTTTTTCACTTGGAAACTGTTTTTCGGCAGAGTGCGCTCGAGCAGGGCGCTGCCGTCTTCAGTGCGGTGAAGCAGGATAATCACGCCGCTTTCGGCCTGTTGGATGCGTTGCAGCGCGGCGGGCAGCGGCCAGCTATGGTTGGGGTCGGCCTGGAGAAAGTCCATCGCCGAAAACGGCTCGTGCACGCGCACGAGGGTTTCTTTTTCGGGGCTGATGCTGCCTTTTACCAGCGCCAGATGGGTTTCGCCGGAGAGTTTGTCGACATATACATGCTGCCGGAATCCGCCCCACGGGGTTTGCACGGCGGTGTCGCCCATTTCTTCAAGCAGGCTTTCGGTGCGGCTGCGGTATTCGATTAAATCGGCGATGGTGCCGATTTTGAGGTTGTGCTCTTCGGCGAACTTCATCAATTCGGGCATACGCGCCATGGTGCCGTCGTCGTTGAGGATTTCGCAAATCACGCCGGCGGGGGTGAGGCCGCTCATCTGCGCCAAATCAACGGCGGCTTCGGTGTGCCCGGCGCGCACAAGCACGCCGCCTTTTTGTGAGCGCAGGGGGAAGATGTGCCCGGGCTGGACGATGTCTTCGGGTCGGACGGCGGGCGATACGGCCGTCTGAATGGTAAGCGCGCGGTCGGCAGCGGAAATGCCGGTGGAGATGCCGTGGGCGGCTTCGATGGATACGGTGAAGTTGGTGCCGTATTGCGCACCGTTTTTCTGCGTCATCTGCGGCAGTTTGAGACGCTCGACCAGTTCATCGTTCATCGGCAGGCAAACGAGGCCTCGGGCGTGTTTGATCATGAAATTGACGGCCTGCGGGGTAACGAATTGGGCAGCTATCACCAAATCGCCTTCGTTTTCACGGTCTTCGGCATCGGTGATAATCACCATTTTGCCGGCTTTGATGTCGGCGAGGATTTCGGGAATGGGGGAGATGTTCATGGGTAGCCTTTGGTATCGGTTTGTGGTTTCAGCAGCTGCGGCCGATTGTAATGGCCGCAGGGTAGGTTGGCTATATGGCGAACCCACTTTATTTTCTGCTACGGGCAAACCGCAAGCAGTGCAGACCTCACGAAACCGCTTTTGTTGCCGCCCCGGCGGCCGGTAAAGCGTCTTTTCGGGCTAAGTTGCCGCAACGCTGTAACGGCAGTAAAGCGGATTGATTGTAGAAGCAAATACCGTGGCGGCAAATGCTTTAAAAATAGTTGCATGGCCGTCTGAAAAAACAAGAGCAGGTATCGAGCCTGCTCTTGTGTTTCGGGTGGCTTATTTTTCGGCAAACCAGCCGTAAGCCATAATGCGGTCGAAGCGGCGGGTGAGCAGGTCGGCCATGGGCATATCTTGTGCGGTGCGCAGTTGCTCGGTAAGCACTTCTTTCACGCGCTTGGTTATTTCGGCGTGGTTGCGGTGTGCGCCGCCCAGCGGCTCTTCGATGACGCGGTCAATCAAACCCAAATCGGCCAAACGTTTGGCAGTGATGCCCAGGGCTTGCGCGGCATCGGGGGCTTTTTCGGCGGTTTTCCACAAAATAGATGCGCAGCCCTCGGGCGAAATCACCGAATAAGTGGAGTATTGCAGCATATTCACGAAGTCGCCCACTGCAATCGCCAACGCGCCGCCGGAGCCGCCTTCGCCGATAATGGTGCACAATACAGGCACGTGCAGTTTGGTTAATTCATAGAGATTGCGGCCGATGGCTTCGGATTGGTTGCGCTCTTCTGCGCCGATGCCGGGGTAGGCACCGGGGGTGTCGATAAACGTTATCACCGGCAGGTGGAATTTTTCGGCAAGCTGCATCAGGCGCAGGGCTTTGCGGTAGCCTTCGGGGCGGGGCATGCCGAAATTGCGGCGGATTTTTTCTTTGGTGTCACGGCCTTTCTGGTGGCCGATTACCACCACGCTTTGGCCGTTGAAACGCGCCAAACCGCCGATAACGGCGTGGTCATCGGCAAAATGGCGGTCGCCGTGCAGCTCTTGGAAATCGGTGAAAACAGCGTTGATGTAATCCAGAGTATAAGGGCGTTGCGGGTGGCGCGATACCTGCGACACCTGCGCGGGGGTGAGTTTGTTGAAAATCGACTTGGTCAAATCGGCACTTTTCTTTTGCAGGCGGGCGATTTCTTCGGAAATATCCACGGCAGACTCACCCTGCACGAAACGCAGCTCATCGATTTTTTGAGTCAATTCAGCGATGGGTTGTTCAAAATCCAGAAAAACGGGTTTCATAATCATGCTCTTATTCGTTAGGATTCAAACGTAATGATACGCTAAGGAAACGGCTTTGGCAGCATCTGCCGCGAAATTCCAAAATGCCGCGGGTTGCCGCACGGCTGCGGTTGCGCTGCGGGATATTGACCGCCGCGCGCCCAAACTGTTCAGACGGCCTTTGCGCGCTGAAATTGCTGTTTGCCGGCGGGAGGCGTTTTAGTGCAAAAGCTCCCGATAAGATTGCGTATCTTATGCTAAACTCGGCCGCACATCAATCAATACGGCACCATTATGGACAATGCTCGCAACAACGCCGCCATGCGCCTCGACAAGTGGCTGTGGGCGGCGCGTTTTTTCAAAACCCGCGCGCTGGCGCAGAAGCATATCGAACTCGGGCGCGTGCAGGTGAATGGAGCGAAGGTGAAAAACAGCAAAAATATCAGTGCGGGCGACACGGTGGATTTAACGCTCAATTCACTGCCCTACAAAATCAGGGTGCTGTCGCTCAACCACCAGCGCCGGCCTGCGCCGGAGGCGCGTATGCTGTATGAAGAAGATCAGGAGACCGCCCGCCGCCGCCAAGAGCAGAAGCTGCTCGACCAGGCAAGCCGTGCCAGCGCGGCTTATCCGGACGGCCGCCCCACCAAGCGCGACCGCCGCCAAATCGACAAAATCAAGCGCGGCGGGTGGTAAGCTTTATGAGCGGCGTTTTTCAGACGGCCTGTTTTAATATCGAAACAGGATAATCGAACCTTCCGGCCGTCTGAACAACACCGGCAGGCCGTCTGAGCGGGGTGGCGGGACTTCCGCCGCATTCTTTCGGCGGCAGGCTGCGGCACCATAAAAAAACGGCATCCGCAGCCGCGCAAGGCTGCGGCAGATGTTGGGCAGGAGCATGAATATCGGCCGGTTGGCCGGTTTGCCCGATGAGGGGAGAAGCCGATTTTCAGGCCGTCTGAAAAGCCGCGAAAGTGCGTTTTCAGACGGCCTCAACACGGTTGCCGGGCTGCTCGGCGGCTGTTCGAACAAATGCACCCGCATTAGGGCGGTGGAGCCCCGCTGTGATTCGGAGCCGTGCTCAAAGCGGCTTGGCCTTGTGCAGGCCAAACTGATGGCAGGGCGGCTGCCGGTGTGCGGCTGTCTGAAACCGCCTGCCTGAGGTTACGGAACTGCGGCGGTTTCACGTATAATCCGCCGCTGATTCTCCCCACATTAAAACCGCCATGACCCCAGCCCGACTCGACCACACCGCCGCCGTACTGGCCGGTATGCTTACGTTCAAACAGCCTGCCGATGCGGTTCTTTCCGCCTATTTCCGCAACCACAAAAAACTCGGCCGCCAAGACCGCCGTGAAATTGCCGAAACCGCTTTTGCCGCCCTGCGCCACTATCAGAAAATTTCGGCGGCCCTCGACCGCCCGCACACACAGCCGCGCAAGGCTGCGCTGGCTGCGCTGGTGTTGGGCAGAAGCATGAATATCAGCTGGTTGGCGGGGCTGATCGATGAGGCGGAAGCCGATTTTTTAGGCCGTCTGAAAAGCCGCAAAAACGAGTTTTCAGACGGCCTGAATACTGCCGCCGAGCTGCCCCTGTGGCTGATTGGGCAAATGCGCCCGCACTATAGCGATGAAGCCCTGCTCGCGTTCGGGCGCAGCATCAACTGCTCCGCGCCGCTGGATCTGCGCGTCAACACCCTCAAAGGCAGGCGCGATAAAGTGCTGGCCGCGCTTCAGGCCGAAGGTTTAAACGCTGAAATGCCGCCTTATTCGCCGTGGGGTATCCGTTTGCACGATAAAGCCGCGTTCAACAGGTACCCGCTGTTTCTTGACGGCACGTTGGAGGTGCAGGACGAGGGCAGCCAGCTGCTCGCGCTGCTGCTCGGCGCCAGGCGCGGCGAAACCGTGGTGGATTTCTGCGCCGGCGCGGGCGGCAAAACACTGGCCGTGGGCGCGATGATGGCCAACAAAGGCCGCATTTATGCGTTTGATGTTGCCGAAAAACGCTTGGCCAATCTCAAGCCGCGCATGGTGCGTGCGGGTTTGACCAACATCCACCCCGAGCGCATCGGCAGCGAAACCGACCCGCGCATCGGCCGTCTGAAAGGCAAGGCCGACCGTGTGTTGGTGGATGCGCCGTGTTCGGGCTTGGGCACCTTGCGGCGCAACCCCGATCTGAAATACCGGCAGTCGCCCGAAACCGTGGCCAAGCTGCTGGCGCAGCAGCACAGCATTCTCCATGCTGCTGCTGCCCTGGTGAAAGCGCACGGCCGTTTGGTGTATGCCACATGCAGCATTTTGCCGGAAGAAAACGAGCGGCAGGCGGAGCGTTTCCTTGCGGAACACCCCGAATTCGAGCCGGTGGACTGCGCCGGCCTGCTGGCTGCGGCCAAAGTGGATTTAAACACAGGAGCGTATCTGCGTTTGGACACCGCAACACACCAAACCGACGGCTTTTTCGCTGCGGTGATGCAGCGCAAAGGTTAGGGCGGTTTTCAGACGGCCTCAATTCAGGCGGGGATATACCCCGCCGGCAACATGAATAACGAAATAACGGATATTTCAGACGGCTTCAACGGTTTTGGTAAAACTTCGGCACACAGCCTTTGAAAAACAGCGCGTTGCAGATTATTCGCCGTGTTTGCCCGCGTGCCGGGCGCGGACAATTTCGATAACGCCGGGCAGTACCGAAATCACGATAATCGCGCCCAGCACCAGGCCGAGATTGTTTTTCACCACCGGGATATTGGCGAAGAAATAGCCCGCATAAGAAAACAGCACCACCCACAACATGGCGCCGATAACGTTGTAGCGGATAAAGCGGCCGTAGTGCATATCGGCCATGCCGGCCACAAACGGCGCAAACGTGCGCACGATGGGCACGAAGCGGGCGATGATGATGGTTTTGCCGCCGTATTTTTCGTAAAACCGGTGGGTTTTGTCGAGATAGCTGCGCTTGAAGATCTTGGAATCGGGATTGGCAAAGAGTTTGGCACCGAAATATTTGCCGATGGCGAAATTGACCGCATCGCCGACAATCGCTGCCACAATCAGCAGCAGCACCATCATATGAATGTTCATCCCGCCGATAGCGGCAATGCCGCCTGCGGCAAACAACAGCGAGTCGCCCGGCAGAAACGGTGTAACCACCAAGCCGGTTTCGCAGAAAATAATCAGAAACAAAATGGCGTAAATCCAAGCACCGTATTGCGCGGCCAGTTGGGTGAGGTGTTGGTCGATGTGCAGAATAAAATCGATAACCGATGAAATAAATTCCATTTGAAGCGTGCTTTCGGAGTGTTTTTTAAGGCGGCCGTCTGAAAGCGGCGGCTGTGCCCGGGTTGTGTTCAGACGGCCCAAACAGGGTATAAGGTCTGTTATTTTAAGTGAAAAACCGCAGGCCGCCAAACGGCGCCGCTGCTTGCTGCCGTTTGCTGAAACCGCTTACAATGCAGTGTTTTAAAAAGCCGCGCAAACCACGCCGTGAACCAGTTGATTTTTGACTTTGCCTCCCGCGACTACCCTTCGTTTGATAAATTTCTGGGTAGGTCTAACGCCGAGTTGCTGTATATGCTGCAACAAGCGCAGGGGCAGTTTGTTTATGTGTGGGGGCAGCCCGGTTCGGGCAAGAGCCACCTGCTGCAGGCCTGGGTGGCGCAGGCTTCGCAGGCGGGCAAAAACGCTGTTTATGTCGATGCCGCCGACACCCCGCTGGAGGAAACGGCGTTTGAAGCCGAATATCTGGCGGTAGATCAGATAGACAAACTCGACAGCAGCGGGCAGGCGGTGCTGTTTGAAATATTCAACCGCTTGCGCAACAGCGGCTGCGGATTTTTGCTGCTCAGCGGCGGGGTGCCGCCGCACGCGTTGGTGTTGCGCGAAGATTTGCGCACCCGTATGGGCTATTGTTTGGTTTACGATGTCAAACCGTTGAGCGACCAAGAAAAAATCGATGCGTTGGTGAGTATGGCCGCTGCCCGTCAATTGGTGGTGGAGCCTGAAATCTTTCATTATCTGCTCAATCATTGGCGGCGCGACACCGACAGCCTGATGCAGATGCTCGACACCTTAGACCGCTATGCCGTTTCAATGGGCAAGCGCATCACCCTGCCGCTGTTGCGGCAGCTTCTGAAGGAGCAGGCATGAAAAACCTCGCCATTTTCGATTTGGACAACACTTTAATCAACACCGATTCCGACCACGCGTGGCCGCAATATCTGATTCAGAAAGGCGTGGTCGATGCCGCATACACCCGCGCCCAAAACGATAAGTTCTACCGCGACTACCAAAACGGCTGCCTGAATATCGATGAATTTCTGAAATTCCACTTGGAGCCGCTCGGCCGGTTCAGTAAAGAAGAGTTGGTCGAGATGCACGGCGAATTTACTGCCGCTTTTATTATCCCGCATATTTCGCCCATGCAGAAAATGCTGGTGGAAAGCCACCGCAGTGCCGGTGATGAATTGCTGGTGATTTCATCGACCAACGAATTTATCATCACCCCCATCTGCCGCCTGTTCGGCATCGAAAATATCATTGGAACTCGGCTGGAAACCGGTGCAGACGGCCGCTACACCGGCAATTATGTCGGCACGCCCAGCCTGAAAGAAGGCAAAATCACCCGCCTGAACGAATGGTTGGCTGCGCGCGGCGAAACGCTTGCAGACTACGGCAAAACCTATTTTTACAGCGACTCTAAAAACGACCTGCCGCTGCTGCATTTGGTGAGCGACCCAGTGGCCGTTAATCCCGATGAAATATTGCAGCAGGAAGCCGAAGCCCGGGGTTGGCCGGTTTTGAATTTCAAACTTTAACAAAGGCCGTCTGAATATGCTCCGTTTCAAGCCCGTTATCATCACTGCCACCGCGCCGAGCCGCGAAGAAGCCGAGCTTATCGGCCGCTTGTTGCTCGAAAACGGCTTGGCTGCCTGCGTGCAATATGAAAGTGTCAGCAGCCGGTATATGTGGAACGGCCAATTGTGCAGTGGTGAAGAAATCCGCTTGGTGATTAAAACTGCCCGCTGCCATTACAAGGCGGTGGAAAAAATTATTGTGCGCCACCACAGCTATGACTGCCCGCAAGTGCTGATGCAGCCGGTACAGGGTGGTTTTCTGCCCTATTTGAAATGGATGAAGGCACAGTTGGCACGGTAGCACGCTTTTTAAGCTGTATCCGATCTGCAGGACGGGCTTTCCGCCTGCTTCTGTTTATTGCTCTTGCCGATGATGAACACTACTATAGAAACCCACCCCTTGCCCCCGTTTTTGCCGGCAAACGCCCGATTATTGATGCTTGGATCGTTTCCGCCACCGCGTACGCGCTGGAAAATGGATTTTTATTATCCGAATTTTCAAAACGATATGTGGCGGGTGTTCGGCTTGGTGTTTTTCGGCGATAAAGATTATTTTGTTGAAGCAGGCGGCAAGGCGTTTAAAGAAAGTTTGCTGCGTTCGTTTTTAGCGGAGAAAGGCATTGCTGTCGGCGACACGGCGTATAAGGTACGGCGTTTGCAGGGTAATGCGGCAGATAAATTTTTGGAAATTGTCGAACCGGTGGATTTGGAGGCCGTGTTGGCGTGCATTCCGCGGTGCCGAACCGTGATGACCACAGGTGAGTTGGCTACGGACACATTGCTTGCTCTGATGCCGTCTGAAACTGCCAAGCCGAAAATCGGGGAATATGCCGAAGCGTTGTTTAACGGGCGGAATCTGCGTTTGTACCGCCTGCCGTCATCATCGCGGGCTTATCCGCTGGCATTGGAAAAGAAGGCGGAAGTTTACGGGCATTTTTTCAGGGAAGCCGGTTTGTTGTGAATTTGCCAACTTCGGGGAAGATATAATGAATCAGCTGATTAGGAAGGATCGTGAAAGCGAATGCGCGTTAGCTTGCAGGCCGATTGCTTTATCATCGGAGATACTGTTACCGTCCTAATTTCATCAGGCTTGCCTGATTTTCTGCAACTTTTCAACCGCCAGCAAATAAGGCGGTTGGTTTTGGCGGTTGATAAAACCGTATTTCAATACGGCATATTGCTACTGCGGTAAATCTGCCGCCCATTGTTCCACGGAATGTGCTTCATGGTATCCGGCATCATGGCCGGGATACAGAACCGCTACCAGCAAACCACCCGGTTTCAGCAATGCTAAGGAAGCCGTTAAAGCGGGTATGCTGGTGGCGGCTTGGGTGGTCAGCATTTTGTTGCCGCCGGGAAGCCAGCCGAAATTAAATACCGCAGCGGATAATGGTTCTTCGACATATTCTGCCAATGTTTCATGTCCTGCGCATACATATTCCACTTTGGTTCGGATGCCGGCATCGGCCAATCGGGCGGCAGTTTGCGCCAGTGCCTGCGCCTGTATGTCAAACGCCCACACTTTTCCTCCGGCGCCAACGCATTGTGCCAGCAACAAGGTGTCGTGGCCGTTGCCTGCGGTTCCATCAAGTACGCTTTCACCGGGGCGGATGCTGCTGCGCAGCAAATGATGGGCGAAAGGCAGAATATTATTTAGCAGCATTATCCGGCCGTCTGAAAAAAGAGATATAAAAAATACCTTACCGCATTGTTTCGGTAAGGTATTTGTATTGCTGCCTTATTCGGCCGGCTGTTGGGTTTCTACCTGAACAGGGGCTGCGGCCTGAGTTTGTTTGTGTTCCTGCTGTTGCAAACTCACTGCACGCGCGGGAACAATGGTGGAAATGGCGTGTTTATATACCATTTGTGTTACCGAGGTGTTGCGCAACAATACGACATATTGGTCAAATGATTCAACCTGCCCCTGAAGTTTGATGCCGTTTACCAAATAAATGGAAACCGGAACATGCTCTTTCCGTAAAGCATTCAAAAAAGGATCTTGTAGCATTTGTCCTTTAGCGGTCATTTTTATACTCCGTTATTATGGTTTTGAAATATTCGGGAAAACACTTTGTGATTGTAGCCCTGAATGCATTTTTTTGCCAACACTATTTCGGTAAGAATATGCAAACGTTTTTGGCGTTGTTTCAAAAATCTTCTAGTTGGAATAGCGGTAATGCGGTAGAGCTCTGCCTGCTACGGAAATACCTATGGTTAAAATCCGGTTGGTATTTTTTATGCCGATTGCTTGAAAAAGACAAGCGGCTGACGAGGCAGCCGTTTGTCTGATCCAAACGTTAAAACATACTTTTTTATTTGGTAGGTTTAACGGGAGCGGCAGGCTCTGAGCCGGCGGCAGCATCCGGACGTTCGAAGCCTTTATCTTTCATGCAGGCATCAAAAGCAGCACGGTCTTGGGTGTTGCCTACAGTCTGTTGGCATTCTTGCAGAGCCTGCTCAACGGTGATGTTTGCGGTTTCGGGCGCTTTGTCTTTATTGCTGGAGCAGGCAGTGAGAGCCAGGGCGGTGAAAGCGGCGGCGATTAATACTTTTTTCATGAATACAAGTCCTTTCAATTGAAATGGTTTTCAGCCGTCCGTGAAGTGTCGGACAGGCATGGGCGGCGTTAAGCCATCAAGATGCAGAACGAAGCTGCATTGTGTAGTCAGAGTGGATTTCATTTATTAAGTTTCTAAAAAAATGAAAGAAAGTGCTAATCTCTTATGTAAAAAAACGATCCAAATGTTAAAAAAATAAATTATTTATAATAAAACGTTTTTTAGTGAACTTTATTTCGCAACAAACGCAAAGGCCGTCTGAAAATTTTTCAGACGGCCTTTGTCAGCTTGGTTTCATATTATCCTGCACGCAGGTCAGTCTGCAGTCAGAACCACTTTCATGGCGCCATTTTCAGCCGCATGTTTGAAAACATCATAAGCTTTTTCCAACTCGCTGAACTTAAAGCGGTGGGTGAGCATTTTGGTGTAATCCACCGAGCTGGTGGAAATCGCTTTCATCAGCATTTCAGTGGTGTTGGCATTCACCAGGCCGGTGGTGATGGTGAGGTTTTTAATCCACAGTTTTTCCAGTTTGAAATCAACCGATGCGCCATATACGCCGACTACGGCCAGATTGCCGCCGGGTTTAACGATATCTTGGCACATATTCCAAGTGGCGGGGATGCCCACTGCTTCGATGGCGGTATCAACGCCGTCTTCGCCGACAATACCGGCCACCTGTTTGGCTACATCGCCCGAGGCGGGGTTGACGGTGTGGGTGGCGCCCAATTCTTTCGCCAGCTTCAGGCGGTTTTCATCCATATCGCACACAATCAGCACGGAGGGGCTGTATAACTGCGCGGTCAGCAGAGCCGACATTCCCACAGGGCCGGCTCCCGCGATAAATACAGTGCTGCCGGGTTTTACATCGCCATATTGAACGCCGATTTCGTGGGCTGTGGGCAAGGCATCGCTCAACAGTAGGGCAACTTCTTCATTTACATTGTCGGGCAGGGGAATCAGGCTGTTGTCGGCATAGGGTGTGCGCACATATTCGGCCTGGGTGCCGTCTATCATATAGCCGAGAATCCAGCCGCCGTTGCGGCAGTGGGAATACAGTTGTACTTTGCAGTTATCGCAGGTGCAGCATTTGCTGACGCACGAAATGATAACTTTATCGCCTTTTTTAATATTGTTTACTGCTGAGCCGACTTCTTCAACGATGCCGATGCCTTCGTGGCCGAGAATGCGCCCTGGCTCGATTTCGGGGTTTTTGCCTTTCCAAATCCCCAAGTCGGTGCCGCAAATCGTGGTTTTCACGATTTTCACGACTGTATCGGTGGGGTCGATAATTTGCGGCTTGGGTTTCTCTTCAAAACGGATGTCGCCCGCGCCGTAATAAGCCATTGCTTTCATATTGAATCCTTTGAGAGTGGTTGGACAGTAATGCGGCCCGTTATAGAGCAAACGCTGGTTTGTGTCAGATTTTATTATAAAATTCAATATGTTATATTGTATCAAATAGTGGTGGATCATATTAAAAAGCCGTCTGAAAACAATTGCTTTCAGACGGCCGTACGGCAGGGAATGCGTTAAACCACGGCTTCTTCTTTCTGCTTTTGCGGTTTGACCAGGTTTTCCCGGCTTAATCCGAACATCAGCAGCATCGGGCTGGCCACCAGCACAGAAGAGTAGATGCCGAATACGATGCCGATGGTTAGTGCCATGGAGAAGCCGTGCAGCGCGGCACCGCCGAAAATCAGCATGGAAAGTACCATGGCCTCGGTGGAGCCGTGGGTGATGATGGTGCGGCTCATAGTGGCGGTAATGGCGTTGTCGATAATCTGCGGCACGGTTTTATTGCGCATTTGAGGTTTGCGGAAATTTTCGCGGATACGGTCAAACACCACCACCGATTCATTCACCGAGTAGCCCAGCACCGCGAGAATACCGGCCAGCACGGTGAGTGAGAACTCCCATTGGAAAAAGGCAAAACAGCCGAGAATAATCACAATGTCGTGCATATTGGCGATAATTGCCGAAACAGCAAAACGCCACTCGAAGCGCACGGAAAGGTAGATAATGATGCCCGCCACCACCATGCCCAGCGCCAGAAGGCCGTTGGTTACCAGCTCGTCGCCTACCTGCGGGCCGATGAATTCAACCTGGCGCAGGGTAACATCGGGGTTGTCTTGTTTGAGCAGGTTCATCACATTGTTGGACAGCTGAGCAGAAGGCACGCCTTCTTTGTTCGGCAGGCGTATCATGATGTGCCGGTTGGTGCCCAATGCCTGCACTTGAACATCGCCCAGTTTCAGCGTGTCGAGACGCGCGCGCATTTTGTTGATGTCGGCACTTTGCCGGTATTGCACCTCCATTACCGTGCCGCCGGTAAATTCAACCGAGAAGTTCAAGCCTTTGGTAACCAGAAAAAAAACGGCAGCGATAAATGTTACCAGCGAGATAAACGTTGTGAGCTTGCCATAGCTCATAAACGGGATATCGCGTTTGATTTTGAATAGTTCCATATTGCTTACTCCTTGCCGGCCGTTTCGGTTTCGGGCTTCCACACCGAGCCGATAGAAATACTTTGCAGTTTGCGGCGGCGGCCGTACCACAGATTAACCAGCGCGCGGAACACCACAACCGAAGAATACATCGAAGTGAGAATACCCAAGCAGTGTACAACGGCAAAACCGCGCACGGGGCCGGAGCCGAAAATCAGCAGGGCGATACCGGCAATCAGCGAAGTGATATTGGAATCGACAATGGTTGCCCAAGCGTGCTGAAAGCCTAAATTGATGGCCTGCTGCGGCAGTGCACCTGCACGCAGTTCTTCGCGGATACGCTCGTTAATCAACACGTTGGAGTCGATTGCCATACCCAGCGTCAAGGCCAGCGCAGCAATGCCGGGTAGTGTCAGCGTGGCTTGCAGTGCCGACAGAATCGCTATCAGAAAGAGAATATTGGTGGTAAGCGCGATGGTGGAAAACACGCCCATCAGCCGGTAATACACCACCATAAAGGCAGCTACGGCAGCAAAACCCCAAAGGGTAGAATTGAAGCCTTTAGCAATGTTTTCTTTGCCCAAAGACGGGCCGATGGTGCGCTCTTCCACGATTTCCATCGGAGCCGCCAGCGAGCCGGCGCGTAACAGCAGCGAGGTATCGTTGGCTTCGGCGGCACTCATGCTGCCGGAAATCTGAACACGACCGCCGGTAATGGCAGAGCGGATAACAGGCGCGGTAACTACCTCCGCTTTGCCCTGGTCAATCAACACCATTGCCATGCGTTTGCCCACATTTTGCGAGGTGAGTTCGGCAAAGATATTGCCGCCGGTGCTGTCGAGATTGATATTGACGGCAGGCGCGCCCATTTCGTCAAAGCCCGGTTGGGCATCGTTGATGTTGTCGCCGGTAAGCTCGACCTGCCTGCTCACCAGAGTAGGATGCGGCTGTTCGCCCGCGCTGTAAAGCAATTCGTAACCTGAGGGCACATTGCCCGCCAAGGCCGTCTGAACTTGGGCGGGATCATCGGAAACCATGCGCACTTCCAACGTGGCGGTGCGGCCGATAATGTCTTTGGCTTTGGCGGTATCCTGCACGCCGGGCAACTGCACGACAATGCGCTCCGCTCCTGCCTGCTGAATCACCGGTTCGGCCACGCCCAATTCGTTTACGCGGTTGTGAAGGGTGGTGATATTTTGTTTGAGCGCATCGTTGCGCACTTTGTTGAGCACATCCTGCGACAGCGTCAGCACCAGATTGTTATCCTGCGGGGTCAGCGTGGCTTCGGGAAAATAATTGCGCAGCTGCGGCAGCACTTTCTGTAAGTCGGCGCGGTCTTGAAACGGCACAATCAGGCTGTTTTCGGTTTGGCGCACGGTGCCGGTACGGATTTTCTGGCGGCGCAGTTCGCGGCGGATATCGCCGGAATAGCGCTCAAAGGTTTTTTGCAGGGCAGCTTTCATGTCCACCTGCATGGTGAAGTGCACACCGCCGCGCAGATCCAAGCCCAAAAACATCGGGTTGGCCTTGATTTTAGCCATCCACTCGGGGCTGTCGGCCAGCAGGTTGAGCGCGGTGATATAGCCTTCTCCCATGGTGTTTTCAATCACATCTCGGGCTTTAAGCTGGGTTTCAGTGTCTTTGAAGCGCACTTTCAGCGAATTGTCGGCCACAAACATACCATCGGTTTGAATGTTGGCAGTTTTGAGTGCGGCGGCTACACGCGCTTCGGTTTGATCGTTAATGATGATGGATTGTCGGTTGGTGGATACTTGCACTGCCGGGGTTTCGCCAAACAGGTTGGGCAGGGTATAGATGATGCCCAAAATAACCGTGGCGGCAATCAACAGGTATTTCCAAAGCGGATAACGGTTCATATTAAACCTTTATTTTATAAATACAAACAGCCGCAGCACGAATGCAGCGGCTTTTCAAGCAGCAGGCTTATTCGACTTTGCTGGCGATGGCGTTGCGCTCCACTTCAACTTCTACCCCGCGCGCAATTTCCACAGTAAAAAACTGCTCGCCCACTTTGTTGACTGTGCCTTTGAAGCCCGAAGCCAAAATAACCTTGTCGCCGCGCTTGAGTTCAGCCAACATTGCTTGGTGGGCTTTGAATTTCTTTTGCTGCGGGCGCATAATCAGAAAATAAAACACCACCAAAATCAGCACCAGCGGGGCAAACTGCATCAACATACTCGGTTGGGCGGCATCGGCAGCATAAGCAAAATCAATCATGTTTTCATTCCTTAAATTGTTGGCAGGCGGCAAACAGTTTGGATTGCCGCTAAAAGTAAGCTATTCTAAAGGGCAGGGCGGATTTTTCCAAGAAATTTCCGTATGGCAGGGCTTGAAATGATGCAAAGGCCGTCTGAAAAACATGCAGCGGCGTTGAAAACGGAAAGCACGGCAATGAATATCGTTAAATATATGCGCACCAAATTGCGCCGCCTGCTGGGTCAAAAGGCCAAAACGGCGTGGATCAGCCATCCGCTGTTTCTACAGCACGAACCGGATACCGGTCATCCCGAATCGCCGAAGCGGATCGCAGCTATTGAAGCAGAGCTTGAAAGACAGGGCATCCGGAGCGTGATGCAGGCCGTGCAGGCGTCAGAAGTGGCCGACAAACAGCTGGCTTTGGTTCACCCGCGCAAATATCTGCGCTTTTTGGAGTCGGTGCAGCCGCCTGCGGGCAAAATCTACCGCCTGGATGGCGATACAGTGATGAGCCACGAATCGTTGCAGGCCGCACGCTATGCAGCGGGTGCGGTGGTGAAGGCGGTGGAAATGGTAATGAAAGGCGAAGCCTTTAACGCCTTCTGTGCCGTGCGCCCGCCCGGACATCATGCCCACAGCGGCAAAGCGGGCGGTTTCTGCCTGATCAACAATGTGGCCGTGGGCGCCATGCACGCCATTGCCAATTTCCGCCTGCAACGCATTGCCGTAGTAGATTTTGATGTACATCACGGCGATGGCACCGAAGAAATTTTCGGCAACGATCCGCGCATACTGTTTTTCAACAGCTTCGCGCAGGGGCTGTATCCGTTTCCAGAGACCGGGCGGAGCAAAGAGCGCAACAGCGTTGAAATCGAGTTTGCACCGCACACCGGCAGCCGCATGTTCCGCAAAGCAGTGCGTGAGCAATGGCTGCCCCGTTTGCAGGCATTCAAGCCGGAGCTGGTGCTGCTTTCGGCGGGTTTCGATGCCCACAAACAAGACGAAACCGGTCGTCTGAACCTGCACGAAGCCGATTTTGCCTGGCTGACCCATAAAATCATGCGCGCGGCCGAGAGCGCCGAAGGCCGTGTAGTGTCGGTGCTTGAGGGGGGCTACACCTTGGAAAGCCTTGCCGCATCGGCAGCAGCGCACCTTTACGTGTTGGCTGTACAGGGCAAACCCGAATGCGCATTGCAATACGACAGGCATCTGCGGCATAGTCTGTCGAAGGGGCGGGGAGGCGGAAAGCGGGTATAAGGTGCTACCGCACCTGCTGCTTTATGGAATGGAAAATATCCGTTGGAGCGCGATGCTCTGCACAACCCGCCGAGGCCGTCTGAAACATCAAAATCATCGTGATTGATGCCGTGCACCCATCACGAAAAACGGAAAAAAGCCGGTGTCGGGGGCGGCGTGGTGTATATTTTTGAGGCCTCTATTTATTAAGCACGGGTATTTTATATTCGGCGTTTTAATGCGCTTCGGTTTCCATCAGTTTTTCCACCTCCTGCAAAAATACATCCGCCGGCATCTGCTGCCCCATCCGCCCGCGGATAATGTAGAGATGCCTGGTAAATGTGCCGCCGTTTTGTTTGACAATATCTTTAAAATCATCAATAAAACGCTGCTCGAATTTGCTGTTCATCGAATTGAACAGAATCACCTGTTTTCCTGAAAAATCATGGTTTTTGGCAAACTGATAAATCTGCGGTGCCGGGTTGTACAACCACACGGGCGAGCCGATATACACCGTATCATAAGCACTTAAATCCACTTTATTAGGCGTAATATCCGCATCGGTATTGCGGGCATCTTGTAAGGCTTGTAGCCAGCCCCCCCAATTTGATTGTGGGCAGACTGCAAAGGCAATATATCGGCCCCAGTTAATTGGGTAATTTTGCGCGCCATGATTTCGGTATTGCCCGAGCGGGAGAAAAACACCACCAGGGTTTTGCTTGGCGCTTTATCTTTATCGGGCGCAAATTTTTCGATTAATTGTTGATTTTGCCGGTATTGATAGGAATCTATGCCCACGATAACCGCAGCGGCCGACGTAATGAGCAAAACTGCCGCGCTAACAACCCATAGCATCATTTTCGGGAAAAACCTCATAGCGACCGAATGGCGGCAATCAAACGCCCGGCATGATCAAGCGTATCGGCCTGTATGCGGGCGAGGTCGTCTGGGCTGCCTGCTCCTGCGATGTAGTGCATACTGTGCGAATAAACCGGTGTTTGAAAATCCATGCCGCACAAATGTGCTGTTTGGGAAAATTGCGGAAAAAATGCGGGCAGCTCCATGCCTTCGTGTCCGCCTGCCGAATAATCCTGCGCCGAGCCGCCTGCGGTAAACGAAACAATCAGTTTTTTGCCGTGCAGTTTATCGCCTGTCGAGCCATAGGCGAAACTGTGGGTATGCACGTCGTCGATCCATTTTTTCAGCAACGCCGGCGTGCTGTACCAATAAAACGGAAACTGCTACACAATTACATCGGCGCGGCTTAAGGCTTCTTGCTCGGCCGGCACGTTGATTTGGTAATCGGGATACAGTTTGTCTAGACGGCGCACTTCCACATCAGGCAATTGTTTTTGCACTTCGTTGATAATCAAGGTATTGGTGGTGGAGCCGTCTGAATCCGGGTGCTCTGAAATGATTAAAATATGTTTCATCTTGTTTCCTGAAATATATCGAAGCGGTGTATTTGCAGCATACAAATACACCGCCCGTATTCCATTAAATTAAAAAATAAATCAAATTATTTCATATATTTGTCTAAAAACGCCAACACGGTTGCCGGCTCTTTGCCAAACCAGTTGTAGCCGTCTTTAATCGGCAAACAGTTTCTGCCGCAGGCGCGCCAGCTGTTGGCCGACAGCGAACGCCTGTTTGCCCGAAACAGCAGGCAGCAAGACCAACATATCGCCGGCTCGGTGCGCATCGCCGTGCCGGATATGGCCTTGATGCAGGAAGTGCTGGGTGAACTTTGGGAAAAATTGGCCGGCTTCCCCGATTTGATTGATTGGCGGTCGGATTTGGGCTTGGTCGATGTGGTTGATGCGCAAATCGATGTCGGCATCCGTTTCGGCACGCCCGAAGACAGCCGTTTGATTATCAAAAAAGTCGGCACGGCAGAAGACTACATTGTCGCTAGCCCCGAATTGATCGCACAGACCGGTATGCCGGAAGACTGGCAAAGCCTGCAACGGCATTATCCCCTGAGCGCATTAATCAACCCCAACACAGGGCGGGTATGGAATTGGTATCTGTCCAACCAATACCAATTTTCCCCGGCCAGGCCGAAATTTGTCAGCAACCGCATGGAAAACGAATTGATCGGCGTGTTAAAGGGGCAGGCCTTCGCCTGCCTGCCGCGCCTGCTGTGCCAACCGTATTTATCAACCGGCGAACTGGTGGAATTGTTCCCTGAAATGGAACGCAAGAAGTGGACGGCGTATGTGTACCGCCCGCAACGCACGGTAACACCGCCGCGCATCCGCTTTGTATTCGATGCGTTGGCAGAAATTCTGGCGCAGAAACTAGCCCGTTCAAAACAGCCCGCCCGCCATGCGGACCAAGCTTGACGAAACACTATCCCCACCGCCAAACAGCAGATACAGGCCGTCTGAAAAGGTTTCAAAACATAAGCGCTTTTCAGACGGCTTTGATGCTTCAATCAGGCATTCCGATTTCAAACGGCTTTGGTGTTTTTCAAACCGACCTCCTTTCAACCTTTCAGAGGATCTTGCGTTCGGGTAGGGTTCCTTTTTTCAGACGGCTTGGATTTCGGTAGCGCGGCATATCTGCCGTAGGCGTGGCGGTCAGGAGCGCTTTGTTGTTGCGCTTCGGGTTTTGATAACGGGAACGGGCTTTATGGGGTTTTGGCAATGGCTGTTCTAAGTTCGGGCTAAGGCCGTCTGAAAGGTTTCTTGAATATAAGCGCTTTCAGACGGCCTTGATACTGCGCGGTATAAATTGGAGGGCGCGGTTTCGGCTATGCCGTTGCAGCGGCGGTGTGGTTTATCGGCAGGGGCTGGGGTTAAAGTTTTGGCAGTATTGAAAAGAATGTAAAAATGCCCCCTTTTTTCATGGGGTGCAACACCTTTTCATGGGGTGCAATATATTATAAGGCCGTCTGAAAGGGCATGAGGCCGTTTAATTAAACTCTTTCAGACGGCTTTGATGCTTCCAATCAGGCATTCCGATTTCAAACGGCTTTGATATTTTTCAAACCGACCTCCTGCCTTTCAACCTTTCAGAGGATCTTGCACTCGGGCAGGTTTCTGTTTTCAGACGGCTTTGTGTTTTGACGGCGCTAGGCTATGGCGGTTTTGGGTATTATCGCGTGTCGGCTGCAGCGCGGATTTCCTGTGTTTCCAAAATGCGCACGCCCGGTACTGCCTGTTTGGCGGCTGCTGCCAGGGCTTGCGCCAGTTCTGCCACGGGCATGGGCTGCATGGCGTGCAACAGGCCGATGCGGTTTAAGCGGTTCAATATCCACAGTGCGGTTTTTTCGCCGGTGCGGTCGGTGTTCGGGCGCACCAGGCTCGGCGGGCGGAAGATGCCGGGCGAGGCAAAACCCAGCGCGGTAATATCTTGCTCCAGCCTGCCTTTCATGCGGGTGTAAAACCCTTTCGATGCGGGGTTGGCGTAGGCGGAAGACACCAGCAGCAACTGTGGCACGCCGTTGGCTTGGGCGGCTTGTGCAAACCGGTATGGGTAGTCGTAATCAATTTGCCACTGCGCTTCTTTGCTGCCTGCGTCTTTAAGGGTGGTGCCGAGGCAGGAAAACAGCGCATTGCCGCGCACTTTGTCTTGCCAGATGCGGGTTTGCGCGAAATCGATAACATGAACCGCAAGTTTGGGGTGCTCAACGGCCACGGGGCGGCGCACGAAAATGCTGACCCGCCCGAAGGCGGAATCGTTCAGCAAGGTATCCAACAACGCGCGGCCGGTTGCGCCGGTGGCGCCGATAATGAGGGCGTGCATAGTCAATCCTTTATTTTATTGAGACTACTTTTCCATTGCCTTGCGCGACATTTTCAACACGGTTTTGCGCGGCAGCAGCGGAATTATCCATTCCAAGGCAAACTTCAGTTTGCCTTCGTTAAATGCCACCAGTTCGCCTTTTTCCATTGCCCGATAGCCGTATTCGGCCACTGATTGCGCCGATTTGGCGTTTTTCCATGCGCCCACATCCTGCAAACCGCCGGCATCTACGAAACCCGTTGCCACCGCACCGGGGCACAGCGCGGTAACGGTAACGCCGAATTCGCGCACTTCTTCGGCCAGCGCCTGGCTGAACGAAGTCACATAGGCTTTGCTGGCGTAATACACCGCCTGCAGGGGGCCGGGCATAAACGAGGCGGTGGAGGAAACGTTTAGGATTTTGCCGCTGCGCCGCGCCACCATGTCTTGCAGATAGAGATGGGTCAGCTCGGTGAGCGCGGTGATATTAAGTTGGATCATTTGCTGCTCTTTGGCCAATTCGCGCTCGAAAAAGCGGCCGTGACCGCCGAATCCGGCATTGTTGATCAAAATATCCACTTGAATGCCCGCCTGCTCGGTTTGGGCAAATACTGCCTGCGCGGCCTGCGGTGCGGCCAAATCCTGCGCAATCACGGTAACGTTGCTGCCGTATTGCGTGCGCAATTCCTGCGCCAGCTGTTCGAGTTTGTTTTGCGAGCGCGCCACCAAAACCAAACCGCCGCCGCGTTCGGCGTGAATGCGGGCCAGCTCCAAACCGATGCCGTTGGAAGCGCCGGTGATTAATGCGGTGTGTTTCATGTTGAATATCCTATTGAAAATATAAAGTAAAACAATAACGGTGCGGGGTTGCTCCACCGTGAAGCGCAGACGGCACGGCCTGCGGTTGGGCTGCCTCCCCGTTTTTATTCTGGATTGCCTTAAAAGATGAAATGAAATAGGGTGGCTCCGTATTATTCCGTCCCGCCTGCGGCGCGGCTGCGCTTTGATCCGGAGAACGGTTCGGCATGCCGCCCAAGCGGCAACAGCGGTTCCGTGCTTTCTGCACGGCCTGCGGCCTGCCGGGTGGCGGAAATGGGCCGAGTTTGCTGAAAAGGCCGTCTGAAAAAAGCATTACGGTTTCACCAGTGCGCGCCACATCATTTCAAAAGCGGCCTGCTGCCCGGGCAAGGAAGGCGCTGCCAGATGCTGGATGGCGGTTTCCGCCATGCCTTCCATCATCGGCACCGTGAAATCCAACGGCAGATAAAACCGCCCCGAGCGCTCGGCTTCATCGAGTATCTGCCACATCGGGGCAAACATTTCCCGCGCCTGTTGCCGCGTTTGCTGCGTCAGCAACAGCGAAGATTCCAATTGCCGCACCGCTGCCCGCTCGCGCGGATGACGCAGGCCCCAGTCGGTATAGGCATGCCACCATTGCCGCATCTGCTGCTGCCAATCACCACTGCCGCTGCCTGACACGGCGGCAGCAATATCGGCTTTGATGCTTAAATAGGCCTGGTTAAACAGCGCTTCTTTGCTGTCGAAATAGGTGAACAGGGTTCCGCCGGCTACGCCTGCCTGTTTGGCGATGTTGGCGGTGCTGGCCGACAATCCCTGTTCGGCAATCAGCGCGATGGCTGTTTGTATCAGCGTTTGGTGTTTTCTGCACTTAACGGTCTGGCCATTTCTGCTTCATAATGAATGACTGTTTAGTCATTAAATGGCAGAAAAACGGTGTGCCAAGCCGTTTGGGTGCCAGGGTTGAAAAACGTGCCGCTTGAAAAACTCAGGCCGTCTGAAAACTTTCAGACGGCCTGTTGCACCAATGGTGTTTAAAGGGGTAATCCTAAGGCGCGGAAACCGCGGTTTCGGGCAGCATATCTGCTTCGGTAAATTCCGGCTCGGGTGCGGTTTGGAATATTCTGCCGTTGAGTTTCAGACGGCCGTTATCCAGCTCAAGCAGGGTTTTGATATTGCCTTCATCAATGGTGAGATATTGCCCGTCCGCCATGGAATTGACGGTGCTCTCCACCATCAGGCGCAAAGTTTCGTTGATGTCTTCCAAGCTGGCGCGGCCTTCGGCAAGGTCTTCCGGATTCACGCTGAAAATATTGCCGGCCTGGCTGACGGCGAGCTGCTCGAGCAGTTTTTGCGGCACCTGCATATCGAAGCGGGCATGGGTTTTATCGAGCATGGCGCTGAGATTGTCCATATCGGCCTGGGTGAGCCCGTTGAAGCCCAGCCGGCCTTTCACATCAATTGTGCCCTGCGGTGTTTTGAAGGTGAAGTTTTTAACGTTTAGAACGGGGTTTCGGGTAAACAGGCCGGAGGCTTCGTCGCGGGCGGTTTTCAACAGCTCGCTTTGAATCTGCTCTTCGTTCATTTCTTTTGACGAAAGTTCGGCCATTTTGTTTTTAACGGCCAAAAGGCTTTTGGCATCCAGGTGTTCGGCAGTTACGTTGATGTCGAGCGGGCCGTAGCGGGTGTCGCCGTAAACGAGGGTTTCAAAGCGGAAGCGGCCTTCGCTGTCGATCCATTCGCCGTTTTCACGGGTTTGGGTGTCGAAACTGAGTTTTTCTACGGCGATTTTGGAAGGGGCAACGGTGCCGGTGGGGTTGATAAACGCGCCAATCTGCAAGTCGGTAATCAGATTGACCAATTCATTGATTTTGATGTGGTAGTCGAAACCTTCTTTCCAGTGCATAGAAAATTTATCCAGCTTGAAGCTGCTGCCGCCCAGTGCCAATTGGTTGCCGCCATCGGTGGTTTCGGTACGGATACGCAGGTTTTCCAGTGCAATATTGCCTTTGCCGGCCAGTTCGGCCAGCAGGGCGGGAGCGGTGTAATCGTGGCTATAGGCGGCGAATCCGGGTTGGTAGGCGGTGGTGCCGCTCAAGCCCTGCCAATTCAGTTTGATGCCCGAAAGCTCTTCATAATCGAATGCGGGCACGGTTAAAGACAGCTTGCCGCTGCCGCTGAGATGAACGGTGTTGGTTAGGCTGACGGGTGCCTGAGTGCCGAAAAAGCGCGCCAACACTTTGGCCGCTTCGGGGTGGTATTGGAATTCGGTTTCCACATGGGCGCGTATGGGCGTAAAACTGCCGGCAAACGGGCCGTGCTGAATATGGTTGATAATTTTAACAGGTTCTTTTAAAACGGTTTTTATGTTGTCGGGCAGGTATTTCCCGGTGTTGTGAAGCAATGTGGGTTTCAGCCGCACGACTGTGGTTTCGGTTGCGCCGAACCAGCCGCGCCGGTATTGGTGCGATTCGATGGTGAGAAAGCCGGATTGCGACAGGAGTTGTTGCTGGGCGGCCAGGCTCTCTTCGGCTTTGATGCCGAGATAGTAGGGCAGTGCGCCAAATAAGGCTGCCGATACGGCCGCAAGGGCAAGCAACAGGGAAATCAATAGCTTTTTCATGAATCGCACAATCAAACGCAAAGCGCAAAGCATAGCATTTTTTGCGCTGCCTGTCTTTGATTGGGCAGGGCATTCAGACGGCTAAAGGTTTTTGCCGCGCTTGATGGGGAAGGGCGGAAAATGGTATTGTGCGTGAATTTTGGTGCAAGGAGCAGATGATGAAAAAATTGTCCGGTGTGTTGGCCGGAGTATGGCTGGGCTTGCAGTTGGGCGTGGGCTATCTGGCTGCCCCCGTTTTGTTTCAGCATTTGGAAAGAATGCAGGCGGGTGCCTTGGCAGGAATTTTGTTCACCGCAACATCATATATCGGTCTGTTTGTTTGGCTGCTGGTTTATTTTACCGGCAGGTTGGAACAAAAACGAAATGATATGCGCAGGCATACGGGAAAATGGATTTTGCTGCTGCTGGCTTTGCTGGCGGTAAACCAGTTTTTGATTGCGCCTGTGATCGAAGCGCATAAAACAGGCACGGCAAACTGGCTGTTAATGTTGCTGGGCGGCTCGTTCGGCAGGTGGCACGGCGTTTCGACCATTATTTATATGGTGTGCAGCGTATTGGGGCTGGGTTTGGTGTTGCGCTTGGTTAAAATGGAATGGCGCTAGAATTGTCTGCCGATTGCCAAAGGTTATCGGATAGGCCGTCTGAAAAGCTTCTGTAACAGCCGGGCAGGCAGAAGTTTTTCAGACGGCCTGTTTGAATTTGGTGGGTTTGCGCTTTCAGTTGTCGGTGTTTTCGCGCCATAAAACCAGCAGTTTGCCGATATGCTGCACCAACTGTGCGTTTACCGCTTCGCACAGAGCCTGGCAAATAGCCGTGCGTTCGGCACGGTCGTCTCCCGATATGCGCACTTTAATCAGCTCGTGCGCTGCCAGCGCCGTGTCGGTTTCTTTGATAACGGATTCGGTCAGACCGTGCCGGCCTACCATCACAACGGGATTTAAATGATGGGCACGGGCTTTGAGCGTTAAAATTTCTTGGGTGGTGAGTGGGTCGGCCATATTTTTCTGCTTCAAATATCAAAATCGGTTAAAGGGGTTATTCTACGCGAAGCGGCGCTTTAAAGGGGAAAATAACGTACAATAACAGTTTTATTTTTGCATGGTTGCGGTATGTCTGTGCGTTCCAAATCTTCCAAAGCATGGCTTAACGAACACGTTAACGACCATTATGTACACTTGGCGAAAAAGGAAGGCTACCGCGCACGCGCGGCTTACAAACTATTGGAAATCAATGAAAAAGACAAACTTATCCGCCCAGGTATGGTATTGGCCGATTTGGGCAGCGCACCCGGCAGCTGGTCGCAGGCGGCAGCGCAGCTGGCCGGCAGTGGCGGAAAGGTGTTTGCTTTGGATATTTTACCGATGGATGCGATAGAGGGCGTATCGTTTATCCAAGGTGATTTTCGTGAAGATGCGGTTTTGGCCGAGTTTGAAAAGTTGTTGGCAGGCCGCCCGCTGGATCTTGTAATTTGCGATATGGCACCCAATATGTCGGGCAATGCCGTAACGGATCAGGCACGCAGTTTTGATTTGTGCGGGTTGGCTTTGGATTTTGCAGCCCAGCATTTGAAAACCGGCGGTAATTTTTTGGTTAAAGTGTTTCAGGGAGCAGGGTATCAAGAATATGCTGCGTCCATGCGCGCAGTGTTTGCTTCGGTGCAGACCAGAAAACCGAATGCCTCCCGCAATCGTTCCAGTGAGATTTATTTATTGGGCAAAAATAAACGCTGACAATGCGGATAGCCTGATTTACAATCCGTCTTTATTTTCGACCCTTATATGGAGCCTGTTTCAGTGGGGAATATGTTAAAAAACGTATTGGTTTGGCTGGTGTTGATTGTTGCCATGCTGATGGCGTTCAACGCAATCAGCGACAGCAAAGAAAACAAACAGCAAATCGAATATTCGCAGTTTATCGAACAAGTGAACAAAGGCGAAATCGCCAATGTGAACATTGAAGGCTCGGTGGTCAGCGGCTACCTGATTAAAGGCACGCGTACGGACAAAACCGAATTTTTCACCAATGCACCGTTAGATGAAAAGCTGGTTCCGACTCTGTTGGATAAAAAAGTGCGTGTAAAAGTTACGCCTGAAGAAAAACCGAGTATGCTCACCAGCCTGCTGTTCAGCCTGCTGCCAGTGATGCTTTTAATCGGCGCATGGTTTTATTTTATGCGTATGCAGGCAGGCGGCGGCGGTAAGGGCGGCGCATTTTCATTCGGTAAAAGCCGCGCCAAACTGTTGGACAAAGACACCAATAAAGTAACCTTTGCCGATGTGGCAGGCTGTGATGAGGCCAAAGAGGAAGTTCAGGAAATCGTTGATTATCTGAAGGCGCCCAACCGTTATCAGAGCCTGGGAGGACGTGTGCCGCGCGGCATCCTGCTGGCAGGCAGCCCGGGTACGGGTAAAACCCTGCTGGCCAAAGCCATTGCCGGTGAGGCACAGGTTCCGTTTTTCAGCATCTCGGGCTCGGATTTCGTGGAGATGTTTGTCGGTGTGGGTGCCAGCCGCGTGCGCGATATGTTCGAACAGGCCAAGAAAAATGCCCCCTGTATCATCTTTATCGATGAAATCGATGCGGTAGGCCGCCAGCGCGGTGCCGGTTTAGGCGGCGGTAACGATGAGCGCGAACAAACCCTTAACCAATTGTTGGTTGAAATGGACGGTTTCGAAAGCAACCAAACTGTGATTGTGATTGCTGCTACCAACCGCCCGGATGTGCTTGACCCCGCTTTGCAGCGCCCCGGCCGTTTCGACCGCCAAGTGGTGGTGCCGCTGCCCGATATCCGCGGTCGGGAACAGATTTTGAAAGTACACGCCAAGAAGGTGCCGCTTGACGAATCGGTGGATTTGGTTTCGCTGGCACGCGGCACGCCGGGTTTTTCGGGTGCGGATTTGGCCAACTTGGTGAACGAAGCAGCCCTGTTTGCCGGCCGCCGCAATAAAGTGAAAGTCGATCAAAGCGACTTTGAAGATGCAAAAGACAAAATCTATATGGGCCCCGAGCGCCGTTCGATGGTGATGCACGAAGATGAGAAGCGTGCCACTGCCTACCACGAGGCCGGTCATGCCATTGTGGCGGAAAGTTTGGAATATACGGATCCCGTCCACAAAGTAACCATTATGCCGCGCGGCCGTGCGCTGGGGCTGACTTGGCAGCTTCCCGAGCGCGACCGTATCAGCATGTATAAAGACCAAATGTTGAGCCAGATTTCAATTTTGTATGGCGGTCGTATTGCCGAAGATTTGTTTGTCGGTCGCATTTCTACCGGTGCTTCCAACGATTTCGAGCGCGCCACCCAAATTGCCCGCGAAATGGTTACCCGTTTCGGTATGAGCGACAAAATGGGGCAGATGGTTTATGCCGAAAACGAAGGCGAGGTGTTTCTCGGCCGCAGCGTAACCCGTTCGCAGCACATTTCCGAAAAAACCCAGCGGGAGGTGGATGCGGAAATCCGCCGCATTCTTGACGAGCAATATGCCGTGGCCTATAAAATCTTGGATGAAAACCGCGATAAGATGGAAACCATGTGCAAAGCATTGATGGAATGGGAAACCATCGACCGCGACCAAGTACTGGAAATCATGGATGGCAAGCAGCCCAGCCCGCCGAAAGATTACAGCTACAATATCCGTAAGGACGGCGATGCTGCGGCGCAGCCGCCGGCCGGAAACAGCGGTACCGGAGAAGCTGAAAATAACAGGCATGCTTCTGAAGAGAAGATAACCGGTCAAGCCATTGCAGCGGAAGCGGGCGTTTCGCAAGAAATGCACAATCCGGCAGATAAAGTATAAAATCCAATTAAATACAGCGGTCGTTAAGGCCGCTTTTTATATGCGTTGTGCAGGTGCGGGAAATGTTGAATGCAGCAAAGTAAATATAGGGTGCTACAGCATTGCTGCCCGGCCTTGCCGTATTTTTGCTGTCTGCGGTTCGGTGCCTTGTTTTATTCTTGTTGTTTGCTAAGTATATGGGAATTGAGATGGTTTGGAAGTTGGTTCGGCCGTCTGAAAAGTGCGTTCTGAAAAGTGCGTTTCAGTTTGCAGAATCTAAAGGCTGCTCATGGTGGGATACCGTCTTCACAAATAAGGGATAAACGATGGGGTGGGTTGGTCTGTAAACAAGCAGACGGCGGTTTCCAAAGAGTTTGGTGAGATATGCGGTTGGTTTGTTGGAAACAGCGGAGTTGCCGAATATGCGGTTATCAAAGGCAAACCTTATCCATGCCGGGCGGTATCGGTGGAAACACCGGACACGGCTGTCTGAAAACAATGGCGGCGTAGAGGGAAGTTTTTACCATGCTGCATTTCAGACGGCTCTTTATACGGTTTGGATCAGGTCGGGCGGATGTAAACAAGTTGCGGCGATTGGCGGAAAAGTAAAAAAACGGCTCTTTTCCGGCGGTGTCGAAGTTTTGCCAAACGGAACAGCCGCCGGCCTGCCGGCCTTTTTTTGACGGCTATGGTTTGAGGGAAGTGAAGATGAAAATGATCGGGCAATTACTGCAACATTCAGATGTCAGCCTCAGCGCTTTGGCAGAGGGCATTGAAGTAAACAATCCCGCCACCGGAGAGACGTTGGCCTATGTGAAAAAAACCGCTGCTCGGGCTTTGGATGCTTTGATTGAGCGTGCTGCTGCGGCGCAGAAAAGTTGGGCGGCCAAAACTGCATTGGAGCGTGCCGACATTTTGTGGTGCTGGTACCGGTCACTGAAGGACAATAAAGAAAATCTGGCGCGGTTGATAACGATGGAGCAAGGCAAAAGTTTGGCTGAATCGCGGGGAGAGATGGATTATGCCGCAAGCTTTATCCGCTGGTTTGCCGAAGAGGCCCGCCGTATCGATGGCGATATTCTCACCGGTGTGAAGCCTAACCAAAAAATTATGGTGATCAAACAGCCGATAGGGGTAACTGCCGCGATCACACCGTGGAACTTCCCCGCTGCGATGATTACCCGCAAGGCTGCTCCTGCATTGGCGGCAGGCTGCGCCATGCTGGTGAAACCCGCCGCGCTCACGCCGCTCTCGGCCTATGCGCTGGCAACATTGGCTTATCGGGCGGGCATACCAAAAGATTTGTTTGCAATCGTTAGCGGCAGTGCTTCGGAAATCGGCGGCGTGTTTGCCCGCAATGAGACCATACGCAAAATCAGTTTTACCGGATCCACCGAAGTGGGCGCAAAGATTTTTGCCGACAGTGCCGCCCAAATCAAAAAACTCAGCTTGGAGCTGGGCGGCAATGCGCCGTTTCTGGTATTTGACGATGCCGATTTGGATAAAGCGGTGGAAGGTGTGCTGGCCAGCAAATTCCGCAACAGCGGGCAAACCTGTGTCTGCACCAACCGCGTATATGTCCAGGCCGGAATTTACGATGAATTCTGCCGGCGTTTGTCTGAAAAAACGGCGGCACTCAAGCTGGGAAACGGTTTGGAAGACGGGGTAAACCAGGGCCCGCTGATTGAAGAAAAAGCGGTAGAAAAAGTGGAAGAACACATTGCCGATGCGCTGAAAAAAGGAGCAGTATGTTTGGTCGGGGGCAAACGCAGCAGTTTAGGCGGAACTTTTTTTGAACCGACCGTTTTGCGCGATGTAACCGCCGGAATGCGGGTGGCTTGCGAAGAAACCTTCGGGCCGTTGTGTCCGGTGTTTAAATTCGACAGCGAAGAAGAAGCCGTTGCTGCCGCCAATAATACCGAATTCGGTTTGGCCGGCTATTTTTTCACCCGCGATACCGCGCGCCAGTGGCGGGTGGGCGAAGCGTTGGAATACGGTATGGTCGGCATTAACACGGGCTTAATCAGCAATGAAGTTGCGCCGTTCGGGGGCATCAAAATGAGCGGCTTGGGGCGGGAAGGCAGCAAATACGGCGTGAATGAATATTTGGAATTAAAATATCTGTGCCTGGATTTGGCGTGAATGCACATATTTTCGATAAAAGGGAGCCGGCACCACAAACCACAAACCACAAACCACACAAAACCGGTGTTGCTGCTTTATCGGCCAAAAACCGCTATTTGGAGCTAAAGACACTGCCTTTGCCGTCTGCAACTTGCTGTCCGGCGGCGAGAATAAAATAACTCACTATATAGGTTGGCCGGAAGTGCTTTCAGACGGCCTCTAAACTGAAAAATGTGTATCATCACAATAGTTTATTAAAGAAGAACCCCTCATGTCCGACCATCATGATCATACACACCCGCATTCCCATGCTGCCAATAAGCAAGTGCTGCGGGTTTCGCTGCTGCTGATCGGCTCGTTTATGCTGGTTGAGGCCGCTGCCGGTTGGCTGGCCAACAGTTTGGCACTGCTTTCCGATGCGGGGCATATGTTTTCCGATGCGGCCGCCATCGCCTTGTCGCTGGCAGCATTCCGCTTCGGCGAGCGGCCGGCCGACAGCAAGCGCAGTTTCGGTTATCAGCGTTTTGAAATCATCGCCGCAGCAGTTAACGGCATCACTTTGCTGCTGATTGCCGCATGGATTGTGATCGAAGCCGTGCTGCGTTTGCTCAGCCCGAACGAAATTTCCGGCGCTTCGATGCTGGCGGTGGCGGCACTCGGTTTGGCTGTGAATGTTGCGGTGGCTTGGTATATGTTGAAAAATTCGGATACCGAAGGCAACATCAATATGCGTGCCGCCTATCTGCACGTGTTGGGGGATTTGCTCGGATCAATCGGAGCCATCATTGCAGGTATATTGGTGCTCTCATTCGGCTGGATATGGGCCGATTCGGTAATCAGTATGCTGATTGCGTTGCTTATCGGCAAAAGCGGCTGGGGCGTAACCCGAAACAGCCTGCATATTTTGATGGAAGGCACGCCCGCCGGCACCGATATGAACCAAGTGGCGGCCGATATTCTCAATATCGAAGGCATACAAGGGCTGCACGATATCCATGCTTGGACAATCACCAGCCGCCAACACGCACTTTCATGCCATATTGTGATTGACGGGGCTTTAAAGGTTGCCGAGGCTTACCGGATTGCACGGGCAGTAGAATCCGCCGTGCAGCGGCACGGCATCGCCCATGTTACTGTGCAGGCCGAGCCGCCGCAGCACGGGCATGAAGAACACGGCTGCTCGGCTGCGGCAAGCGGTGCGCAGCCCTGTGTTCACCATCATCATCACGGGCATCCACACTAAGCGGCAGGCACCTTACATTCCAAAAAAACAAAGGCCGTCTGAAAACTTTAGCAATGCAGATGTTGCGCTATTGAGTTTTCAGACGGCCGGAGGCTTTATAAAATTTTAAAAAACATCACAAGAAGTTTATCTGCCGCCATTCCCACTTGAGCGGGAGCTCGGATATTTGGCATCCAAATGTTTTTTAATCGGCATTTAAATATTTTCACCTGGATTTCCGCCTAAGCGGAAATGGCGGTATTGAAAGCTTTCAGACGGCCTTAAGGTATTTTCCAAGGCCTCGGCCGTGCCATACCGCCGCATTGGCAGCCGTCAGCGCGAAGGACGCGGACTTCTGCCCACGCTGCCCGCAGGCTTTTTCTTACCGCCGAAAGTACTGCCGCCGGCTTTGTGTGCTGCGGTTTTTTTATCGCCGTATTTTTTGCCGCCGAATTTTTTCTCACCGGGATTTCTGTCGCCGAATCTGCGCTCCCCCCAGCCGCCTTTGCCTTTGGGTTTGCCGGCGCCTTTGGCGCGCTTGCGGGTGGGTTCCAGGCCTTCTATGGTTGTTTCGGGCAGTTTGCGCGAAATATATTTTTCGATTTTATGCACTTTCACGTATTCGCTTACTTCGGCAAACGTCAATGCCAAACCGGTGCGGCCTGCGCGGCCGGTGCGGCCGATGCGGTGTACATAGTCTTCGGCCTGCTTGGGCAGGTCGTAGTTAATTACATGGGTGATGGTGGGCACATCGATGCCGCGCGCGGCCACATCTGTGGCCACCAGGATTTTACAGCGGCCCCGGCGCAAATCCATCAGCGTACGGTTGCGCCAGCCTTGCGGCATATCGCCGTGCAGACAGTTGGCGGCAAAGCCTTTTTCATATAATTCATCGGCCAGGGTTTCGGTCATGGCCTTGGTGGATGTGAAAATTACCGCCTGGCCGATATTGGCATCGCGCAAAATATAATCGAGCAGGCGGTTTTTATGGCGCATATCATCGCAATATAAAAGTTGCTCTTCGATTTTTCCCTGTTCATCCACGCGCTCCACTTCCACCACTTCGGGGTTTTTAGTGAGCTTGCGCGCCAGCCTGCCCACTACGCCGTCCCAAGTGGCGGAAAACAGCAGCGTTTGGCGGCTTTCGGGGGTGGCGGCCACAATGGTTTCGATGTCTTCGATAAAACCCATATCCAGCATACGGTCGGCCTCATCAAGAACCAGCACTTCGAGGCGGCTGAAATCCACTTTGCCGCTGTCCATCAAATCCATCAGACGGCCGGGAGTGGCCACAATCAAATCGATGGGTTTGGAAAGGGCGCGGATTTGATAACCGAACGAAGAACCGCCCACAATGCTCACTGTGCGGAACCACTTCATATTTTGGGCATAAGTGAGCGCGTTTTTTTCTACCTGTGCCGCCAATTCGCGCGTGGGCGTGAGCACCAATGCGCGCGGGCCTTTGCCGGGCTTGTCGCTGCGGCGGGTGAGCCGTTGCAGGGTGGGCAGCAGAAAGGCGGCGGTTTTGCCGGAGCCGGTTTGGGCCGAGGCCATGATGTCGCGCCCCTCCAAAGCATAGGGAACAGACTGCGCCTGCACTGGGGTTGGCGATTCGTAACCCGCGCTCGATAGGGCGGATAAAATGTTTTTATCGAGATTTAAGTCGGTAAATTTTACAGACATGGTTTTCCGGAAAGAAACAACAACACATTCCGTCTAAAACATTTTCAGACGGCCTGAAGCATGGGGTAACGTATTTACTTAAAGAAAAGATGTACGAAAGGTTGTTGCAAGCACTGTGGCTTGTGGTTAGCATCGGCAACAACCTGCAAATATGCCTGCAAACGAAGCAAATCAGAAAGCTTTAAAAAAATAAAGCCCGAAAGAGTGGAAGTTGGCTGAAGACGATGGCTTCAAATAAAATTTAGTCGAACGATTATATAGAAGCTGTGTTGATTGGTCAAGTCAAATATTTGACATACGGGCTGTAGCGGAAACAGGGCAAAAAAACACGGTTATCGGAAAGCGATTCCGGTTGTTGTGGGCAGGGTGGTATTTTAAAAATTTGTTATGGGTTTGAAAACTCTGACAATCAGCATCTTCTCTTTGCTTTTGAAGATGAAACGGTTATAATAAGAAAATTTTTCAGTTTTCAGGAAAAATGGCCCCACGGCCATTTTTTGTTTTTGGAGTGTTATGGATATTCAAACTATTCTCGATAAAACCCTGCCCGGTTTGGGTTACGAGTTGGTGGATTTCGAATTGACTGCGCAAGGTGATTTGCGCGTGTTTATCGATAAAGAGGGCGGCGTTACCGTGGAAGACTGCGCTACAGTGAGCAATCATTTGAGCCGCCTGTTTATGGTGGAAGATATTGATTACAAACGCTTGGAAATCTCCAGCCCCGGCCTTGACCGTCCGTTGAAAAAAGCTGCCGACTTTGTGCGTTTTGCCGGAGGGCAGGTCAAAGTCAAAACGCGTCTGCCGATAAACGGCCAAAAAAACTTTATCGGCTGTATCGAGGCCTGTGAAAACAATACCGTGCGCATTTCCTTCGAAGGAAAAACTGTCGAAATCGGGCTGGATAATATCGACAAAGCCCGCTTGCGCCCGGAATTCAAATTTTAAAAATATCGTTTTACGGAGAGTTAAGAAAATGAGTCGTGAGATGTTGCTGCTGGCCGAAGCATTGGCCAGTGAGAAAAACGTAGATCCCGAAGTAGTGTTTAATGCGCTGGAGTTTGCACTGAGTACTGCTGCCAAGAAAAAAACCGGCCGCGAACATATGGATGTGCGCGTAGAAATCAACCGCGACACTGGAGAATACAAAACTTTCCGCCGTTGGCTGATTGTGGCCGATGAAGACTACACCTATCCCGATGTGGAGAAGACCATCGAAGAAATCCAGGAAGAGATTCCCGGAACCGCCATCCAAATCGGCGAATATTACGAAGAGCAG
Source organism: Neisseria sp. 19428wB4_WF04 (assembly GCF_015235335.1). NCBI lineage: Bacteria > Pseudomonadati > Pseudomonadota > Betaproteobacteria > Neisseriales > Neisseriaceae > Neisseria > Neisseria sp. 19428wB4_WF04. Next base: position 24,173 of record NZ_JADGLG010000008.1, on the reverse strand, counting down.
CTTGAAAACGAAGGTTTCGGCCGCCAAGCCGCGCAAACCGCCAAGCAGATTATCCTGCAACGCATCCGTGATGCCGAACGCGAGCAGATTCTCGAGGAATTTTTGGCACGTAAAGAAGATATTGTAATGGGGATTGTGAAGCGTGTGGAACGCCACGGAACCATTATCGAAATCGGTAGGCTCGATGCATTGCTGCCGCGCGACCAAATGATTCCGCGTGAAAATTTCCGCAACGGCGACCGTGTGCGTGCGCTGTTTCTGAGAGTGGACGAAATCGGCAGTTCCGGCCGTAAACAGGTGATTCTGAGCCGCACTTCGCGTGATTTTCTGGTAAAACTGTTTGCAATGGAAGTGCCGGAAATTGAAGACGGCCTGCTTGAAATCAAAGAAGCGTCCCGCGATCCCGGGCACCGTGCCAAAATCGCAGTGAAGGCCAATGACCAACGCATCGACCCGCAAGGAACCTGTATCGGTGTACGCGGTTCGCGCGTGAACGCCGTAACCAATGAACTGGCCGGGGAGCGTATCGATGTGGTTTTGTGGTCTCCCGAAACCGCACAGTTCGTTATCAACGCCCTGTCGCCGGCCGAAGTAACCCGCATTTTGATTGATGAAGACAAACACGCCGTTGATGTGGTGGTGGCGGAAGACCAATTGGCGCCGGCCATAGGCCGCGGCGGTCAAAACGTGCGTTTGGCAGCGGATCTGACCGGCTGGCAGCTGAATATCATGACTGTGGCAGAAGCGGAGGAACGCAATGCGGCCGAGGATGAAGCCATCCGCAGGCTGTTTACCGAGCATCTGAATGTAGACGAAGAAACTGCCGAAGTGCTGCTTCAGGAAGGCTTCGCCACGCTGGAAGAGGTGGCTTATGTGCCTGCCGCCGAACTGTTGGAAATAGAAGGTTTTGACGAAGCTATCGTAGAAGCGTTGCGCAACCGTGCACGCGATGCCATTCTCACGCTGGCCATTGCATCAGAAGAAAAACTCGATGATATCGATGAAGATATGCGCAATCTCGAAGGTATCGATCAAGAAATGTTGCGCGATCTTGCGCAGGCGGGCATCACCACACGAGATGAGTTGGCAGAACTGGCCGTTGATGAATTGATCGAAATCACCGGCGTGAGCGAAGAAGAAGCCAAGCAAGTGATTATGGCTGCCCGCGAACACTGGTTTGCCGAAGAAAACTGAGGGGGTAAATATGAACAATACAACAGTAGAACAATTTGCCGCCGAACTGAAAAAGCCCGTGGGCGATTTGCTGAAACAACTTGCCAGTGCCGGCGTGAACAAAAGCAGCGGCAGCGACAGCATTACTTCCGATGACAAACAACAATTGTTGGCTTATCTGAAAAAATCACACGGCAGCGGAAGCGGCAGCGGTACCATCAGCATCAGCCGTAAAAAAGCCGAAGTCAGCACAGTAGGGGGTGTGCAGGTGGAAACCCGCCGGCGCAGCCGAAAAGTAGTGAGCCCGTTGTCTGCTGAGTTGGCTGCCGAAGCAAAGGCCAAAGCGGAGCAGGCAGCACAGCAACAGCAGGCTGCCGAAGCGGCGGCGTTGGCAGAACGTGAAGCGGCGCAGCGTGTCGAAGCCGAAAAAGCGGCTGCCGAAGCGGCCGCGCAGGCTGAAGCAGCGAGGCTGAAAGCCGAGCAGGAAGCCCTAGAAGCGCAGCAGATGCAGCAAGCCGAACAGCAAGAAAAACTGCTTCAGACGGCCAAGGCAGAAGAAACAGCCGTTGCGGAAGAAAAACCGGTCAAAAGCAAAAACAAAGAGCAAAAACAGCAGCAGCCCGCCGCCGTGCGCCCGGTGGTCAGCGCAGAAGAGCAGGCACTCCGGGACGAAGAAGCCCGCCGCGCCGCCGCTATGCGCGCCCATCAGGAAGCACTGCTGAAAGAAAAGCAGGAACGGCAAGCCCGCCGCGAAGCAGCCAAACTGCAGGCGCAGCAGGAAGCGAAAGCCGCCAAAGAAGGCAAAACGGCCGAGCAGCGTTCTGCCAGGCCGTCTGAAAAGGCTCCGTTGTCAGCCGTGTCGGCGGCAAAGCCGGAATCTTCGGCACGTCCGAAAAAAGGCGAACGCCACAGCCGGGACGACATGGAGAGCCGTCCGCGCGGAGGCAAAGGCGCGAAAGGCCGCAACCAAGCCTCAGGGCAGGAAGAACGTGTGCGCGGCGGCAAAAAGGGCAAGAAGCAGCTTAAGCTGGAGCCGAACCAACACGCTTTCCAAGCACCTACCGAGCCCGTGGTGCATGAAGTGTTGGTGCCTGAAACCATCACCGTGGCCGATTTGGCGCACAAAATGGCGGTAAAAGGCGTGGAAGTCGTGAAAGCCTTGATGAAAATGGGCATGATGGTAACCATCAACCAATCCATCGACCAAGATACGGCTCTGATTGTGGTGGAAGAACTCGGCCACATCGGCAAACCTGCAGCAGCCGATGATCCGGAAGCTTTTTTGGATGATAATGCCGTGCAGGTCGAGGCAGAGCAACTGCCGCGTCCGCCGGTGGTTACGGTGATGGGACACGTTGACCACGGCAAAACCTCGCTGCTTGACTATATCCGCCGAGCCAAAGTGGTGCAGGGTGAAGCGGGCGGCATTACCCAGCATATCGGTGCCTATCATGTGGAAACGCCGCGCGGCGTGATTACCTTCCTTGATACGCCCGGCCACGAAGCGTTTACGGCGATGCGCGCCCGCGGTGCCAAAGCCACCGACATTGTTATTTTGGTGGTGGCAGCAGATGACGGCGTAATGCCGCAAACCATTGAGGCCATTGCCCACGCCAAAGCAGCGGGCGTGCCGATTGTGGTGGCGGTAAACAAAATCGACAAAGAGGCCGCCAATCCCGAGCGTATCCGCCAAGAACTGACGGCACACGAAGTCGTGCCTGACGAATGGGGCGGTGATACCCAGTTTGTCAACGTGTCGGCCAAACAAGGCATCAATATCGATACCCTGCTCGAAGCTGTGTTGCTTGAGGCGGAGGTGCTGGAATTGACCGCTCCCGCCGATGCGCCTGCCAAAGGCATCATTGTGGAAGCACGCCTCGATAAAGGCCGTGGTGCGGTTGCTACCTTGCTGGTGCAAAGCGGTACGCTGAAAAAAGGCGATATGCTGCTGGCAGGAACGGCCTTCGGCAAAGTGCGTGCGATGATGGATGAAAACGGTAAACCGATAGATGAAGCCGGGCCGTCTATACCCGTGGAAATTCTGGGATTGTCAGACGTACCCAACGCCGGCGAAGATGCGATGGTGTTGGCCGATGAGAAAAAAGCCCGCGAAATCGCCCTGTTCCGCCAAGGCAAATACCGCGATGTGCGTTTGGCCAAACAGCAGGCGGCCAAGCTGGAGAATATGTTCAGTAACATGGGCGAGGGCCAGGCACAATCGCTGTCGGTGATTATCAAGGCCGATGTTCAAGGCTCTTACGAAGCCTTGTCGGGCAGCCTGAAAAAACTTTCTACCGATGAGGTAAAAGTCAATGTACTGCACAGCGGCGTGGGCGGCATCACCGAGAGCGATGTCAATTTGGCGATTGCTTCGGGTGCCTTCATTATCGGCTTTAACGTGCGTGCCGATGGCTCCGCACGTAAGCTTGCCGAAACCGAAAACGTGGAAATCCGCTACTATAATATTATTTACGATGCCATCGATGATGTGAAAGCAGCCATGAGCGGCATGCTGGCGCCGGAGCAGAAAGAGCAGGTTATCGGCTCGGTGGAAATCCGCCAGGTTATCAGCGTATCGAAAGTGGGCAATATCGCCGGCTGTATGGTTACCGATGGTATTGTGAAGCGCGATTCTCATATCCGCCTGATTCGCAACAATGTGGTTATCCACACGGGCGAACTTGCTTCACTAAAACGCTTCAAAGATGATGTTAAGGAGGTGCGCATGGGTTACGAGTGCGGCCTGATGCTGAAAAACCATAACGAAATCATGGAAGGTGATACGCTGGAAGTGTTTGAAATCGTTGAGGTGGCACGTTCGCTGTAGCGGTTGTCAGACGGCTAAAAGGCCGTCTGAAAAATAAACTGCGCTTCAATCCAAACAGTTTAATCAAGCGGCTTCTTAGAGCCGAATCCTGTATCGGACAGGATTCGGCTCTTTTCAATTCAATTTAATCATGACGGGGTTGGATATGGCCGGCCTGCTTTAAAACAATCGTGCGGCATTAAAGAACCCAAAGAGAATGATTTGGCAAGCCTATGATAAAGCAGCAAAATCGTTTTTTTAGTATTTGAATCAGAACTGCGCGGCTTTGCTGCGCCTTCCGGCATTCTCGGTACTTTTAAAAATCCCCGAAATGGGCCTTCAAGCAAAAAACGAAAAGTGTAAACCATACCGGATTTTTCTATTCTCTCGAACTTTTGCAAAAATGTCCTGATGCCGTCTGAAAGACTGATGCCGCTATTCCCGCGCAGGCAGCAATCTTGAAATCGGTGAAACAAATATCAGACGCTAAACAGCCGGATTCCTGCCTGTGCAGGAACAGCGGCAAATAGATTTCTTGGGATTTTACGAAGGTTGAGGCCTTTCACTATTGGAATCCGCGCGAATAAAACCAATGTTGGAAAATCCTTGCAATCCCATCCTGACAGGGTTGGGGGCGTGCGCCAAAAAATCCTTTTCGTGTATTACGAAGCATCAAACGCAATGACAAGAAAAGCAGACGGCAGCATGATCAATGCAGGCAGAAAGTGTGGCCAGCAACATACAAACTGCTAAGTGGTTGTAGGGAACGCGCCATTCATTATCATAAAGCTGCCTAAAGCATATTAATGAAAACAGCCGCCGTCATTCCGGGCTCGGTGGACAAGCAGGCCCTGCAGGCTTAACGGCTGCTTTGTGCAGCCGCAAAATCAGGCCGTCTGAAAAAATGATTGCAACCCCGGGGTTGCCGTCAGCAATCTTCTGATGACGGATATTGCCTGTCGGGGCAGAGATTCTGCCGTGATGTTGTATGACAGTCTCCGCATCAAGCTGTGCCGGCAGACGGAGCTGAACATAAACCTGGTGTGTCTATCTTGAAGCCGTTGCGGCATATCGAACCGGGTTTATGTTTTTTCCGTGGTTGAATGATGAAAACCGGCAATAGAGTTATTCATCGTCTTCCGGGTGGTTGCTGATGCGTATTGCCGTGTGGATGGTGCCGGTGAGCGCGGCGGGCAGAGATTTGTCGGCAGAAAGTTTTTGCAGGTAGGTTTCATCGATATCGCCGGTGGGATAGCAGCCGCTGAAGCATGAAGCATCGAATGAATCGATGGCAGGGTTGAGTGATTTCACCACCTGCTCCAGCTCGCCCAAATCTTGGAAAACACAGCCATCGGCACCGATTTCGCGGGCGATTTCGTTTTTGTTGCGGCCGTTGGCAATCAGCTCTTCGCGGGTTGGCATATCGATGCCGTAAACGTTGGGGTAGCGTACTTCGGGGGCAGCCGAGGCAAAATAGACTTTGCGGGCGCCGGAAGCGCGCACCATTTCGACAATTTCTCGGCTGGTGGTGCCGCGAACGATGGAATCATCGACCAACAGCACACTTTTTCCTTTAAATTCAGATTCCATCGGGCTGAGTTTTTGGCGTACTGATTTTTTGCGCGTGGCTTGACCGGGCATGATGAAGGTGCGGCCGATGTAGCGGTTTTTAATCAGCCCTTCGCGGTAGGGTTTGCCTAAATGGTGCGCCAGCTCCATTGCACTGGGGCGGCTGGTGTCGGGAATCGGCATCACCACATCAATATCGTTGAGCGGCAGCTCGCGCCTCACTTTTTCGGCCAGTGCTACGCCCATGCCCAAGCGGGCGCGGTAAACGGAAACATTGTCGATTACTGAATCGGGGCGGGCGAAGTAAACGTATTCGAACAGACAGGGGCTGAGGCTGGTGTTTGCGGCGCACCGGCGTGAGAAAAACTGCCCGTCTAAAGAAATGAAAACGGCTTCGCCGGGGGCAATGTCGCGTTCCAAATCAAACTCGATGGCATTGAAGGCAACCGATTCGGAAGCAACGGCATAGGCAGTGCGGCCGTCTGAATCGGTTTGTGTGCCCAGCACCAGCGGGCGGATACCGAGCGGATCGCGGAAAGCCACCAGCCCGTAACCGGCAATCACAGCCACCACACCGTATGCACCGCGTATGCGTTTGTGCAGTTTGGCAACGGCCTCGAAGATATTGTCAACGCTCAGTTGCGAAGCATCGGAGTCGGTAACTGCACGGCGCAATTCATGGGCAAACACATTGAGCAGCACTTCCGAATCGGAGCGGGTATTGATGTGGCGCAAATGTTTGTGGCACACGTTTTCATAGAGCTCTTCGGTATTGGTAAGGTTGCCGTTGTGCGCCAGCACGATGCCGAACGGCGAGCTGACGTAAAACGGTTGCGCTTCGGCCGCGCTCTCGGCGTTGCCTGCGGTAGGATAGCGCACATGGGCGATGCCGGCATTGCCTGTCAGATCACGCATATTGCGGGTGCGGAACACATCGCGCACCATGCCTTTGCCTTTGTGCATATGGAAAATGCTGCCTTCTACGGTAACGATGCCGGCAGCATCTTGGCCGCGGTGTTGCAGCATTTGCAGGCCGTCATAAAGGCTTTGGTTTACAGGTTGGTAGGCTACCATGCCCAATACGCCACACATTTTTTTCTCCGAACGTTTTTAAAGAGGTTGATACTGTATTTTATCTGCAAGGGCGGCCGGCAGATAGGGTACGGCAAATTGTGCCAGCGATTCGAAATAGCCCGCACTGACCGACTGCCGCCAGCCATCGGTTTGCGGCAGATCGGTAAACGAGCAGACGATTACCGCCAACGTAACCAGCAAAATACCTTTCAGTGCCCCGAATGCGCCGCCGAGCAGGCGGTTGATGCCGCCCAAACCCGAGGCCTGCGCGGCACCGGTAAGCAGCGAGCGCAAACAACGCTGCAGCAGCCATGCGGCAGCAAACAAAACGATAAAAGACAGGGATACGGCCAAAGGGCGCGGTTCGAATGAGCGGAACGCGATTTCCGAAAAAGGTACGGCGAATGTTTTGGCTGCAAGAAATGACGCAATCCAAATGATTAAAGAAGCTGCTTCGGCAATCATGCCGCGCATCATTGAAACGATAATGCACAGGCCGATCAGGCCGGAGGCGAGAAGGTCGAAGGTGGCCATCAGGGTTGTCCGATTATGATGCCGTCTGCCCCTTTTTTGCGCAGCCGTTGCAAAGCTTTGCCGGCGGTTTCCCGATCAGGGTAATGGCCGGTGCGCACGCGGTAAACCTTGCCTTTGCTGGTTTCCACTTCGGTGATGTAGGCGCTCACGCCTGCATCGGCCAGTTTCTGCTGCGTTTGTTTGGCTTGATCGCGGCTGCTGTATGCGCCGGCCTGAATAATGGCTTTTTGGGAAGCGGGTTTGCCTTCCAAAATGGTTTTGGGGTCGCTTTTTTCAACCGATGCTTGCGCAGATTTGTTGTTTAACGCATCTTGCGCGGCTTTGCGGTTGGTTTCCTGCTGTTTTTTCCTGGCAGTTTCGGCCGCGCGTTTTTCAGATTCTGCCTTGGCGTGTGCCTCTTGCTGCGCTTTCAGACGGCCTCTTTCCTGTTCGGCCGCGTGTGCCGCTTTTTGGCGTTCGGCTTCTTTGGCTGCTGCCTGCTCGCGCGCTTTGCGTGCTTGTGTTTCCTGCTCGGTTTTCTGTGCTGCTGCCTTTTGCTGCGTTTGCCGGTTCAAGCGTTCGGCAGCCGCTTTTTGCTGTGCCTGCTGTTTCAAGCGCACGGCTTCGGCTTTTCTTGCAGCGGCTTTGCGTTCGGCTTCGGCATCGGGTTCGACACGGTTGTTAATCACCACCACGGGCGGCGGGGCGGACTCTTCCGGCTTGGGTTGCGGCTTGGGTTGGGGTTTGGGCGTTTCGGCCTGCACGGGTTTGGCGGCAGGTTTGGTTTGCGCCGCTTTTTTTTCGGCCGCCGCCCTTACGGCTGCTGCTGCGGAGGTTTGAGCGGTGGATTCGGATATTGCCTGCCCGGCGGGTGAAGGCTGCACCGCTGTTTGCGGGGATTGCCCGGCAAGCGGGTTGCTCAGTTCTGTGGTTTCGGTATCGGCCGGGGCGGGTTCCAACACGACAGCAGGGGATAAGTCGGAAGCATCATCGGCAGCGGCGGCTTGGTTGGCAGTCTCTGTCTGCGCTGTGGCTTCCGATTCGGCGGAGGCGGTTTTTTCGATACTGATGTTGCCGGCGGCTTCTTCGGTGCTGCTTTGGTTCAACACATTGGCCAGCAAAATGCCGGCAAATATCACCAACGCAGACGCGCCAACCAAACGGCGGCGGTTTTTGCGCTTCAGTTTTTCGTATTCATTGAGTGAATGGAAACGGTTGTTTGACATGAATCCGCCTTGTTACAAAGTAGCCATGGCCTCGGCAACGGTGTGGAAAGAACCAAAAACCGTGATTCTATCATTTTCCCCGGCCTGCGCCAAAGCTGCCTGATAGGCCGTTTGAATATTTTCAAAGCTCTGCACGGCGGTTATGCCGTGGTGGTTGAGTTTCTGTTTTATTTCTGCCGCAGACATACCGCGCGGCAGATGCAGTGGGGCGATATACCATTGGTCAAACTGGTCTTTCACGGTGTCGATCACGCCGTCTGAATCTTTGTCGGCCAAAATGCTGAACACGGCGGTGCGTTTTTCGGCGAAAGGCAGGGCAATCAAGCTTTGGCGCAGGGCGCGGGCGGCGTGCGGGTTGTGGGCGACATCGAGAATGGTGAGCGGGTGGCCGGGCAGCACTTGGAAGCGGCCGGGGTTGTGAACCAGCAGCAGAGCGCGTTTGATGGAGCCGATATCGACAGGCAGGCGCGGGTTGAGGCATTCGATAACGGCCAGCGCACAAGCGGCGTTGCCCAGTTGGTAGGCACCGCGCAGGGCGGGTATGGGCAGGGCGTTGCGGTTGCGTTTGAGGCCGTCTGAAAGCCCCGATGCGGCAGCGGGGTGGAAGTGGAACGACCATTGCTGCTCCATACGGCTGAAATCGAAATCGCGCTTGGCCAAAAGCAGGTCGGCACCGATATTTTCGGCGTGATGGCGCAGCGGTTCGGGCGGAGGGTTTTGGCCGCAGACAGCGGGTTTGCCGCTGCGGAACACGCCGGCTTTTTCGTGGGCGGCCGCTTCAACGGTGTCGCCCAGAAACGATTGGTGGTCGAGATCGACACCGGTTACCACGGCGCAGTCGGCATCAAAAATGTTTACTGCGTCCAAACGCCCGCCGAGACCGACTTCCAACACCATCACATCAACGTTTTCGCGCATAAAAATATCAACGGCGGCCAGCGTGTTGAATTCGAAATAAGTGAGGGAAACGCTGCCGCGCGCCGCTTCGATGCGCTCAAACGCAGCCGTAATCGCTTCATCGCTTACAGGCTCGCCGTTGATGCAGATGCGCTCGTTGTATCGGAGCAGGTGCGGGCTGGTGAGTGTGCCCACTTTAAAACCGGCCTGCTTGTAAATCTGGGTGAGAAACGCACACACCGAGCCTTTGCCGTTGGTGCCTGCCACCACAATCACGGGGCATTGCGGCTCCAGCCGCATGGTGCGTTTCACTTCACCCGCGCGCGCCAAACCCATATCAATCAGCCCCGCGCTGTGGGCGGTTTCGAGGTGAGATAACCAGTCGTTTAATGTTGTCATTTTGAGTAGATAAATGTGTGTGGGGCCGTCTGAAAACAGGGAGTGTTTGGCTTGGCAGAAACCGGTTTCCTTTGGGAAACGGAGTTTTAGCTCCGCAGAAACTTGTTTCCTTCGGAAAAGGCGTTTTAGCTCCGCAGAAACTTGTTTCCTTCGGAAACGGCGTTTTCAGACGGCCTTGAAAGGAAAGGTTAATCTTTAGGCTGCCCCCAGCGTGCCCAAACCAGCAGGCGGCGGAAGTTTTCGCGCTCCGTCATATCGGGCAGTACAAACTGCCATATTGTGCGGCCGCCCACATCCCATTTCAAAAACATGGCGTAAGGCGAAACCAGGCTGCCCGGGCGCAACACGGCTTCAAAATCGGCTGGCGGCCGGCCGGTAAACACCACCGCCCTCCCTTGCGGGCTGACGGTGATTTTGTGTACGGCATCGGCGTGGCGCAGGTTTTGGCTGTGCCACGCCCGGAAAAAAGCGGCAGCCAGCAACAGCAGGCCGATGATGCGTGCTGCGCCGTAAAATTCGGCAAAACAGAGACAGGCCGCGCAAAGGTGCAAAAACACTGTTAGGGCTTTGCCGGCGGGCGAGGGTTTGAAGGCCGTCTGAAAAGGGCGCATCTTACATCATGTTGTCGAATACGGGGGTGATGTTCAGCCCGGCTTCTTCCATATCGAACACCATGTCGTGAATTTCCACTTCGAAATATTCCCAAAAGGCTTTCAGACCCATATCGGCCGGCCATTGGCTGCGGGGAATGTCCCAACTGGAAATTTCGGCTTCGAAAATGGTTTGGTAACGCTCGTCAAAATAGGAAACCACCGCTTCCGGCTCGTCAAACTGCGGCACGAGAAACACCGAGCAGTTGCTGCGGATTTGCTCCAGCGTTAAATCGGGCATATTTTCATCGGTCTGTTTGAGCCAGGCGAGAAAGTTTGCGGTGGGTTTGAGCACCACGGCGGTGCGGTCGACAAAATACATGGTGCGTCCTTGCAGGTGGGTTTCAGACGGCATTGTACTGAATATCGGCGGCAAACCGAAAGGCCGTCTGAAAAATCTTTTCAGACGGCCTGTTATTGTGCTTTGCGGCGGTTTGGGTTTAGTGGTCGCTGGCTTCTGCCGCGCCGATGCCGGTCATGGAGCGGACATATTGTGCTTCAAAGCCTGCTTTATCCAGCCCGGCCTGTTTGGATTTGTCGGTAATCGAGAAAAACCAGGCAGAAACAAAGGCCAGCGGAATCGAAAACAGGGCGGGGTTGCTGTAGGGGAAGAGGGCTTCTTTGTGGTGCAGCACTTTCACCCACACGGTCGGGCCGAGGATAATCAGCACAAAAGCCGCCAGCAGGCCGAGAAAGCCGCCGATAACCGCGCCGCGCGTAGTCAGGCCTTTCCAGAACATCGACAGGGCGAGAATCGGGAAGTTGGCCGAGGCCGCCAGTGCGAATGCCAAGCCCACCATAAAGGCAACGTTTTGGTTTTCAAAGGCGATGCCCAACACGATGGCCATCACGCCCAAACCTAAGGTAGCCAAACGCGATACGCGCATTTCCTGCTCTTGCGAGGCTTGGCCTTTGCGGAAAACCGAAGCGTAAAGGTCATGGCTCACGGCCGATGCGCCGGAAAGGGTCAGGCCGGCCACTACTGCGAGAATGGTGGCGAACGCTACGGCGGAAATAAAGCCCAAAAAGAGGTTGCCGCCGAGTGCGCCCGACAAGTGAACCGCCGCCATATTGGTGCCGCCTATCATTTCTACAACGGATTTGCCCTCTTTAATCATGGTGGTGAAGAACTGGGGGTTGTCTTTGGTAACGAAGATAATCGCACCGAAGCCGATGATGAAGGTTAAAAGATAGAAATAGCCGATGAAGCCCGTGGCCACAAATACTGATTTGCGTGCTTCTTTGGCATCGGGTACGGTAAAGAAGCGCATCAGGATATGCGGCAGGCCGGCGGTGCCGAACATTAATGCCAACCCCAGCGAGAGTGCGTCTATCGGATTGGAAACCAAGCCGCCGGGCGACATGATGGCAGCGCCTTTTTCGTGGATTTCGGTGGCTTTCAAAAACATGTTTTCCAAGCTGAAGCCCGAGGCTTTCAAAATCATAAAGGCCATAAACGAAGCGCCCGAAAGCAGCATCACGGCTTTGATAATCTGCACCCAGGTGGTGGCCAGCATGCCGCCGAACAACACATAAGCCACCATCAGCGCGCCCACAATAACCACGGCGGAAGTGTAGCTCATGCCGAACAGCAGTTGGATCAGTTTGCCTGCGCCTACAACTTGGGCTATCAGGTAGAGAATCACCACCAATAAGGAGCCGCTGGCGGCAAATACGCGCACGGGCCCTTGTTTGAGGCGGTAGGCCACCACGTCTGAAAAAGTGAATTTACCGAGGTTGCGCAAACGTTCGGCAATCAGAAACAAAACGATGGGCCAGCCCACCAAGAAGCCGGTGGAATAGATCAGGCCATCGTAGCCGGTGGTGTACACCATGGCCGAAATGCCCAGAAACGAGGCGGCGGACATAAAGTCCCCTGCAATGGCCAGGCCGTTTTGAAAGCCGGAAATGCCGCCGCCGGCGGTGTAGAAATCTTTGGTGGATTTGTTTTGCTTGGCCGCCCACTTGGTGATGAACAGCGTTGCGCCCACGAAAATCAGAAACATCACAATCGCCGAAATATTCAGCGGCTGTTTTTCCACATCGCCGGTTAAGGCGTCTGCCCAAACGCTGCCCGAAGCGAGCAGAGCCGGAATACCGATTAAAAATTTATTCATGTTTATTTTTCTCCCTGAACTTCACGCACAACTTCTTGGGTCATTTCTTCAAATTTACCGTTGGCTATGCTGACATAGATGCCGGTGGTGATAAATGAAAACACAATCACGAAGATGCCGGCGTAAACGCCCCAAGTGGTGATGCCGCCCTCGGATACGGGTTTGCCGAACATTTCGGGGGCAGTACCGATCAGCCAGATATAAGCCACATACATCACAAAAACAACAGCCGAAAATCCCCAGCCTATCATCGCTTTTTGTTGCGCCATCTGTTTGAATTTCGGATGTGAGAGCACTTGCCGTGCAGTTTGTTTATCCATTACTTTCTCCTTTACAGAACGCTTACCGGTAAACGAAACGGATTAAAATGAAAAAACATTGCCGTGGCTAATATTATTTTCTGATAGTATCAATCCGTCCGGCTGATAATGCGCCGGACGGAGTTGATTTTTAAAGCAATCACCGCTCGGGAAAATCTTTCAGACGGCCTGAAGATATGCCGAAACACCATCATCAAGGTATGCTGCTGCGGTGCAGTATCCCGGGGCAGATCTGATTGGCCGGGCGGCCGCCGCCCGCAGCGGGTCGGCCGTTACCCTACCGGCTTTCGCAGAAGAAAAATATGGATTACAACCAGCTTAAAACCTTTATCGAAGTTGCCCACATCGGCAACCTGACCCAGGCAGCCGAGCGTTTGCACTTGTCGCAGCCGGCCGTTTCAGCGCAGATTAAATCGCTCGAAAAGCGATTGGACGTTACCCTGTTCAAACGCACCACCAACGGCATGGCACTCACCCCGGCAGGCGAAGTGTTCCTGCCGGAGGCCGAAGCCCTGCTGCAACACCACCACAAACTCGACTGCTTTGCCAAAACCCTTTCAGAACATTATGTTACCCATGCTGATCTCGGCCTTATCCACCCCGTTGCGCCCGACAGAATCACCGCTCTGACACAAAGCATCCTGAAGCAAGACCCCGATATCATGCTGCATATCCAATACGGCATGAGCGGCGAAATCGAGCAGCGGGTGTTGGACAAACAACTGCACGGCGGCTTCTTTCTCGGCCCCGTTACCCGCCGCAGCCTGCGCAGCCTGTTTCTCGGCGATATCCAATATTCGCTGGTCTGCCATGCAGGCGAAGCCGGCCGCATCAAGGCAGGCCTGCCCGGAAGTTTGGAAGAGTATGCGTGGATTGAAATGTCGGTGGTGTCGAGCAGCCGCAAACATATGCAGCAGTTTTGGCGCAAATACAAAATCTCGCCCAAACAGCAGATTATCTGCGATTACCCGCAAACCATCATCGATTTGGTTTGCGAAGGCACAGGGCTGGCGATGATACCTGCCCAAAAAGCAGAAGCTGCGTGCGCGGCAGGCAAACCCATCTACATTCTTGACGAATACCGCCAAAACTTGCCGCTTCACTTTATTTATCTCGATGAGTTTGAAGAAGATCCTATATTGAATCTGTTGAAAGAGTGTGTGGAAAGCGTATGGGCGGATACGGTTGTTTGATAACGGGCGGATGTTTTTCAGACGGCCTGAGCGGTTAAACATAACCGCGTTGTGTACACGGTAAGATTTGGGAAAAAACGGCTGTGCAGCATCGCGAAAGAGATACCGCTTTACCGGAAGCATCGGGCAACGGATGCCGGAAAGCCATGAAGCTGCCTTGCCGTGTTGCGGCCATTCACAAAAGGGCGCAGTTTCTTCGGACGGTGTGCCGAACGCTTAAACTGCCCTCTCCCTACGCCATTGTTTCAGTTTGAGTGTTAAAAAACACGGCCGCCTCGGCCGCGGAACCTCATATGCGTTTGGCGGAAAACGGGAAATGCCCGTTCCGGGCATGGGGAGATGAAAATAAAGAGACTGCCGCCAACCCACTAAAAGCATAAGGCTGCAGGCAGTGTAAGGAACCCATGCCGTAATGATGTTAAAACGGCTTGGCCGTAAGGGTATGGTCTGCATCAAACAGGCGAATCAGCGGCCGGGCAAGGCCGTGTCCAGCGCGGCGGCAATATCCGCCCAAATATCATCAACATCCTCTACGCCGATAGAAAACCGCAGCAGGCCGGTTTTGATGCCGGCAGCGGTTTTGATTTCGTGCGGTACACCGCTGTGCGACTGTGAATAGCAATGGTTAATCAGGCTTTCCACCCCGCCCAGGCTGGCGGCCATCTGAATCATGTTCAGGTTTTTAATCACGCTGTCGGCAGCTTCTTTGCTGTCGTTTTTCAGCCAGATGCTCACCACCCCGCCGAAATCTTTCATCTGCCGCCCGGCTAAGGCGTGGTGCTCGTGCGAGGGCAGGCCGGGGTAAAACACTTTTTCCACCGCAGGGTGTGTTTCCAGCCGTTTGGCGATCTCCAGCGCGTTTTCGCAATGCCGCTGCATACGCAGAGCCAGCGTTTTGATGCCGCGCAGCACCAGTGCGCAGTCCATCGGTCCGGCCACACCGCCGGTGTTCGTCATCATGGTGCGCATAGGGCGCGCCAATTCTTCGGTTTTTACTGCCACAACACCCATCAGCACGTCCGAATGGCCGCACAAATATTTGGTGGCCGAGTGAAACACAATATCGCAGCCCATATCGAGCGGGTTTTGCAGATAAGGCGTAGCGAAGGTGTTGTCGATGCCCACCAGCGCGCCGGCTGCTTTGGCTTTTGCCGCCAGCGTTGCAATATCCACCAGCCGCAGCAGCGGGTTGGACGGGCTTTCCAGCCATACCATCGCCACATTTTGATGTGCGGCCAACGCCTTATCGAGATTGGCAGGGTCGGTTAAATCGGCAAACACCACATTTACGCCCCACGAGGCATACACCTCGGTGAGTAAATCATAAGTGCCGCCATAGATGTCGCCCACCGCAATGATGGTGCAGCCCGGGCGCAGAAAAGTGCGGAACACGCAGTCGATGCCTGCCATGCCGCTGCCGAAGGCAAAGCCCGCCGCTCCGTGTTCCAGCGCGGCTAGGGTGTCTTCCAGCACTTTGCGGGTGGGGTTGCCTGCGCGGGCATAACGAAACGGAATCTGCTCGCCGATTTCTTTCATGCGGAACATGCTGTTTTGGTAAACCGGAGGCATGATGGCGCGGTTATGTTCATCGGGATCATAGCTGCTGTGGATAACTTCGGTGGCAAATTTCATGGCGCATGCCTTTAAAATATTAGGTAAATATAATAAACAGCGGGATTTTAACACTATCCCGAAAATTGAAACAATCAATGCCCGGCTCCACCCTAAGTGATATAATTTCGCATTTGCAGCCCTGTGGGTTTCAGACTTCCGCCCGGGCAGCCGCCCGCCCCGTGCGGCTTCAGGCAGAGCGATATTGAAGCTAAACAGCTGCTTATATTAAACGGCACACACAAAACCGGGCAGCGAAGCGGGGGCAGGGGTAAGGCTGTATCGTTTTGTGTTGTTTTATCAAAAAAGCAGGCCGGCAGTGCAGAACTGCCTGAGGCCGTCTGAAATAAAATTTCAAACGGCCTTGCATTTAAGGCCGGCGCACACACATTAAAGGCTCTCCAAGCCCCGATTCTGAGGACACTCCCGCATGAACACTATTGCAGACGTGCAATCCACCCGCGATTTGCGCAATTTGCCGATTAACCAGGTCGGCATCAAAGACTTACGTTTCCCTATTGCCATCAGTACCGCAGAAGGGGTGCAGGCTACCGTTGCCCGCTTGGGCATGACGGTGTTTCTGCCGGCCGACCAAAAAGGCACCCATATGTCGCGCTTTGTTGCGTTGATGGAGCGTCAAACCGAAGCGTTGGACTTCGGGCGTTTGAAAATGCTTACCGAAGAAATGGTGGCACTTTTGGATTCGCATTCGGGAAAAATCAGCGTGTCGTTTCCCTTTTTCCGAAAAAAAAGCGCGCCTGTGTCAGGCATAGAATCATTGCTTGATTACGATGTAACGTTAAGCGGAGAAATCGAAAAAGGCGAATACCGCCAAACGCTCAAAGTGTTGGTGCCGGTAACCAGTCTGTGTCCGTGTTCGAAAGAAATTTCGCAATACGGCGCGCACAACCAACGCTCGCACGTTACCGTAACCATTACCTGCGGCCGCGAAGTGGCCATAGAAGAAATCATTGATTTGGTGGAATCGCAGGCTTCGTGCCAGCTTTACGGGCTGCTCAAACGCCCTGATGAGAAATATGTTACCGAGCAGGCTTATGAAAACCCGAAATTTGTGGAAGACATGGTGCGCGATGTTGCCACCCGCTTAATTGCCGACAACCGCATCTGCGGCTTTACGGTCGAAAGTGAAAACTTCGAGTCGATACACAACCATTCGGCTTATGCCTATATTGCCTATCCCTAACGGTAACGGTTGATTTTCCTGTGCGATTTGCGCTTTCTGCCGGTTGTGCAGGAGGCGGGTTTATCTGCCGTACCGCAGTTTTCCAGCCGCATCCGTTGCAGCCGGTTTATATTTCGACTTTCGACAGCTGTGCGCAGAAGGCATTTTCTGCTTGAGGCCGTCTGAAAACAAGTGAAACTGTTTTTCAGACGGCCTGATACTTCACCGGCAGGCTGTCGCACCTATAGAAATGTCCTCAAGCTGCACAGTGTCTGCAAACGCTGCTACAATGCGCCTTTGCCTTATTACCTTGATTAGATACTATGTTTGTAGCCGTAGAAAAATACAAAACGCCCGCCAAAATTTTATTAGGCCTGATTGCGCTGACTTTTGTCGGCTTCGGCGTCAGCACCGTGGCCGCACCGGGATACGATTATATTGTTAAAGTGGGCGGCCAAAAGGTTAGCGAACACCAATTGAACACCGCCCTGCAGAATATGCAGGCCGCCGGCGGTAACGAATCGCGCGATGCGGTGTTTAATGCTTTGGTGCAGCGCGCATTATTAACCGAAGGCGCGCGCGAAATGGGCATCTCCGTTTCGCAGGATCAAATCAAGCAGATTATTGTGGACGAACCCGGCTTTCACGACCAAAACGGCAAATTCAGCCAAAATCTGTTCAACCAATATCTGAACCGGCGTCAAATGTCGGAAGATGCGCTGATTGAAGAAATCCGTAACGAATTTATGGTCAATAACCTGATCAGCCTTGTGAATAACGGCAACCTGGTCAGCGATGCCCAGGCAAAACAGTTGATTGCCGCCACACAGGCCGAGCGTACCGTGCGGTCGGTGTCGTTCAGCCCCGAGGCGTTTGCGCGGCAGGTGAAAGTAGATGATGCCGCGCTGAAAAAATATTATGAAGCCAATCAAAAAGACTATGTGATTCCGCAGGCGGTTAAAGTGGAACATGTGGCTCTGAATATTCAAGATGTGGCCCAGCAGCAAACCGTGGGCGAAGAGGAGCTTAAAAAAGCGTTCGAGCAGGAAAGCACCGCTGCCAAACCGAAGCGCGAAATCGCGCATATTCTGTTTGCCGCGCCCCAAGATGCCCCCGATGATGTGAAAGCGGCCGCCAAAGCAGAAGCCGAAAAAGTGCGGGCGCAGCTTAAAGCCGCTCCGTCTAAATTCGCCGCATTGGCCAAACAATATTCCCGTGATGAGGCATCTGCCGGCAACGGCGGTAATTTGGGTTATCTTCCGCAAGACGGGGGGTTGTTGAAAGAGTTTGAAGACCGTGCATTTTCTTTGAAAAAAGGCGAAATCAGCGAAGTGGTTCAGACGGCCGCCGGCTACCACATCATCACCATTCTGAATATTCAGGACAAACCTGCATTCGAGCAGGAAAAAGCCCGCCTGGAAGCAGAGTTGAAGCAGAAAAAAGCTGTGGCGGCCTTTAACGAAGCCAAAGAAAAACTGGCCGAAGAAGCATTCAACAACCCCGGAAGCCTTGCAGAAGTTGCCAAAAAAACCGGCCTGAAGCTGCAAGCCCCTGTCGATTGGCTCACCAAAGAAAACGGCAAGGCCGCCGGGATGCCCGATAACCTCATTAACGCCATTTTCAGTGATGACGTAATGAAGAAAAAGCATAATTCCGAGCCGGTTACCGTTAATGAAGGCTTGGTGTGGGTGGTGCGTGCAAAAGAGGTTCGCGCACAAAACACCCAGCCGTTTGAAGAAGCCAAAAAATTTGTAGAAGCAGACTATCTGCGTGCCGAAGCCGCCCGCCTGGCGGAAGTTGAAGCAAAACAGGCACTGGCAGATGTGCAGAAAGGTAAAGCGGCCGATTTGAAATGGTCGCCGGTTTCGCAGCTGACGGCAGAGCAGGCGCGTCAGTCTATGCCGCCGGAAGCCTACGCACAATTGATTAAGGCCCGTCCCGAAAACGGAAAGCCGGCTTATGTGTTGCTGTCGAATCTGCCTGCGCCGGTATTGGTGGAAGTGCAGAGTGTGAAGGTGCCGGAAAATATCACAGAACAATTGAAGCCTGCCAAATTGGCATTGGCTGAAAATCAAAGCAATGCTTCTTTCGCCGCTTTGATCGGCCATCTGAATGCCACCATCAAGCAAACCCTGGGGGCGCAGAAAGTGAAGTCGGAGTAGCCGGTAACGGTGTCGGTGTACAGCCAAACAGCGCAAAACGATAATCATGGTTCGGCCTTAACCGATCCACAGAGAATAGTTTGGCAAACCGTTAAAGCGGTAACCCAACCGGCTCCAGAGACCGGGTTCTCTTCAGCTTTTCAAACTTTGTTTTGTCTGTGCTGTTTCGCTATAAATATAGGGCGGTTAAAATTACCGCCTTATATTTTGCGGAGTATTTTCAGACGGCCTAGAGGGTTGATATAGTCAATTAGGCAGATTTTACCAACGCCTGTATTGGAAATTTTCTAAAGATGCCCGACCGGGCGGCTACGCTTTTGTTTGTCTGCAAAAAAACAAAGAGTAAAGCATTGCTTGAGTTGGCCAAATGATTGGAGCTCCCTATTGAATCGCCGAAATGAACAAGCATACAGGGCAGGCAGGATATCGGAAGATGCTAATAACGCTTGAACCTTATGATGTTTTGCATTTCATCACTGCCGCATTATCGGACATCAGCATTTGCTCTGACAAAACCCTTGCAGCGTTCCCGCCAACTGTTGAAGTCTTACCGCACTAATCTAACGGTTGCCAAAATGCTGCAAGGGTTTTCAATCAGTTTTTAACATCACGGCTGAGAATACTCATTCAAAAGGCGCAACTTCCAAGCCGAACATCGCGCGGGCGGTGTTGAGCATCTGGCAGCTGAACCCCCATTCGTTGTCATACCATGAAAACACTTTCACCATATTGCCCGCAGTTACTTTGGTGAGCGTGCTGTCGAAATGGCTGGCTTGGCTGGTGTGGTTGAAATCCATAGAAACCAGCGGCAGGGTGTTGTAGCCGAGCACGCCTTTCATCGGGCCGTCTGAAGCAGCTTTCACAATGCTGTTGATTTCTTCTGCACAGGTGTCGCGGCCTGCTTCGAAACTCAAATCCACCAAAGAAACGTTCACGGTGGGTACGCGGATAGCAAGGCCGTCCAAGCGGCCTTTCAATTCGGGCAGCACCATGCCCACTGCCCTGGCCGCACCGGTTTTGGTGGGAATCATGTTTTCCACGCCGCTGCGGGCACGGCGCAAGTCTTTGTGGCGCACATCGGTAACGGTTTGGTCGTTGGTGAGTGCGTGGATGGTGGTCATCAGGCCTTTGTTGATGCCGATGCCTTCGTGCAGGGCTTTGGCAATGGGAGCCAGGCAGTTGGTGGTGCACGATGCGTTGGAAACCACAGTCATTTCGGGCGTGATCACATCATGGTTTACGCCGTAAACGATAGTGGCATCAACATCTTCATCGGCAGGTGCCGAAATCAGCACTTTTTTTGCACCCGATTCGAGATGGGCTTGGGCTGCAGCCTTGCTGGTAAACGCTCCGGTGCATTCCATCACCAAATCCACACCCAAGCGTGCCCACGGCAGTTCGGCAGGATTGCGGGTGGAAAAAAAAGGGATTTTGCGGCCGTTGATAATCAGGTGGTTTTCAGCGTGGGAAACATCGGCGGCAAAGCGGCCGTGAACGGTGTCGAATTTGGTGAGATGGGCATTGGTTTCGAGGCTGCCGCTGGCATTGACCGCCACAACTTCAAGTTGTTTTTCCAGTTTGTAATCATAGATTGCGCGCAATACTTGTCGTCCGATGCGGCCGTAGCCGTTGATGGCAATCTTAATGCCCATTTTTTTCAGTCCTTTTTGTTGAAACAGCGGTGGTAAAATATGCAGGCCGTCTGAAACGCTGCGGCGGAACGCCCGAATTATACCGTGTTGTAGTGCGGTGTAGTCAAGATGGATTACAGGCGGTTACAGCATAACGCGCAATCTGCCCGAAACGGTTTTTTGCTGCTTTCCGGCAGATTCAGGCTTGCAAACCGAAGATTGGCCGTTGGGAAGCACAATGCCTGAAACCTACCTGCTTTGTCGTGCGCAGGGCTTCACCGTTATAATAGGCCGTCTGAAAAACGATAAGGAAGCATCATGCATACAGAATCGGTATTGCCCCTATTGCAAACCCTGCACAACCAAATCTGCGCCGCGCTCGAAAAAGAAGACGGCGGGGCGGGTTTTGTTTCAGACTGTTGGCAGGGCAGACTCGGCAAGGGTGAGAGCAGGGTGTTGAAAAACGGCGCGGTGTTTGAGCAGGCGGGGGTGAATTTTTCGCATGTGGAAGGCAGCGCCATGCCCGCTTCGGCCACCGCATACCGCCCGGAGCTGGCGGGTGCGCCGTTTGAGGCGGCGGGCGTATCGCTGGTGGTTCATCCGAAAAACCCTTATGTACCCACCAGCCATGCCAATGTGCGCTTTTTCATTGCCCACCCCGAGGGCAGGGAGCCGGTGTGGTGGTTTGGCGGCGGTTTCGATTTAACGCCGTTTTATCCGTTTGAAGAAGATGTTTTACATTGGCACCAAACTGCGGCTGCCGTGTGTGCGCCGTTTGGCAGCGATGTTTATCCGCAATACAAACAATGGTGCGATGAATATTTTTATCTGAAGCACCGGGGCGAAGCGCGCGGCGTGGGCGGCCTGTTTTTCGATGATGTGAACCGCTGGCCTTTCGACACTTGCTTGGATTTTATCCGCGCAGTCGGCGGGGGCTACACCGAGGCCTACCTACCGATTGTGGCGCGCCGCAAACATACGCCGTATGGGGAGCGCGAGCGCAACTTCCAGCTTTACCGGCGCGGGCGTTATGTGGAATTTAATCTGGTGTGGGACAGGGGCACGCTGTTCGGCCTGCAAAGCGGCGGGCGCACGGAGAGCATTTTGATGTCGATGCCGCCGCTGGTGCGCTTCGAATATGCCTACACGCCCGAAGCAGGTTCGCCGGAGGCGCGGTTAAACGAATTTTTAAAGCCGCGCAACTGGCTGGGTGGCTAGGCTTGACCCCCGATTTGAGATTTAAGCAAACACTCCGGCAGGGCGTATAATAAAGCTCCCGCTGAAAACGAGTATGCCATGATAAACGCACAAACTTTAGACGTAACCGGATTGAAATGCCCGCTGCCGATTCTGCGTGCCAAAAAAACACTGGCGCAGATGCAGGCAGGAGACTTGCTTGTCGTGCTTGCCACCGATGCCGCTGCGCCCGATGATTTCGCCGCCTTCTGCCGCCAAACCGGCCATGTGCTGCTGGAATCTTCCGAAGTCCGCGGCGTGTTCAGGCTGGTGCTCAAACACAGATAAGGCCGTCTGAAATGAGCGTTTTCCGCCCCGCGTTGCCTGTGTTGACGGTTTTATTGTCTGCCTGCGGGCAGAACAGCGTTGCGCCGGAGCAGGCTGCCGTTTATTCCATTGGCGCGATGCAGCTTTTCACGCAAGCCTATGCCGATCAGAGCGGTAGTGCGGGCAGCCCCGCCGCTTGGGCGCAGCGGCACAACCTGCAGCCATTAACCGCCGAAGCCGTACAAAAACTGCCGGCGGGCATGATGGAATCAGACGTACAGGCCGTGTTTTACTTCGGCACCGCACCCGCTTCGTGCAGCGTCAAAACCGCCGTTGCCGGTGAGGCTGCCGCCCGCCGCGCCTTTATCACGCCGGTCGAACAGGGCAGGGCGGGAACAGCGGCGCGGTTCCGCTCGGAAAACACCACCGTTCCGCCGTTTCCGTTCCGCCAATTGGTTGACACCCAACCGGATTCGGAAAACGGCGGAGAAATTCTGCAGGCTGCCGACACACCGCCTTTCGAATATGTGTCCCCACAGCCGGCGCTCCACCTTGTCCGCAGGCCGCGGCAAACCAGCCCGGTTGTGAATCTGTAACAATCAGGCCGTCTGAAACATTTCAGACGGCCTTTAATGCAATTCAATGTTGAATACAGCCAAAGGAAAATTATGCAAACCCTTACCATTATCCAACCCGATGATATGCACCTGCACCTGCGCGATGGTGAAGCACTCAAAACCGTATTGCCGTTTAGTGCCCGCCAAATGGGGCGCGCCGTGATTATGCCCAACCTGAAGCCCCCCGTGGCCGGTGTGGCTGATGCATTGGCCTACAAACAGCGCATTTTGAGCGCATTGCCTGCCGGCAGCACTTTCGAGCCGTTGATGACGCTCTATCTCACCGACAAATCCACTCCCGAACTCGTGCGCGAAGCCAAGGCCGCCGGCATCGTTGCTTTCAAACTCTACCCGGCGGGTGCCACCACCAATTCCGATTCGGGCGTAACCGATTTATTCAAACTGCTTCCCGTTTTAGAGGAAATGGCCGCGCAGAACATTCTGTTTCTGGTGCACGGCGAAGTTACCGACCCCGAAATCGATATCTTCGACCGTGAAGCCGTATTTATCGAACGCGTGATGAAGCCCGTTTTAGATAAAGTGCCGGGCTTGAAAGTTGTGTTTGAGCACATCACCACCGCCGATGCCGCCCGTTTGGTGATGGAAGCCGGCGACAATGTAGCCGCCAGCGTTACCCCGCAGCACTTGCTGCTCAACCGCAACGATTTACTGGTGGGCGGCGTGCGCCCGCACCACTACTGCCTGCCCGTGCTCAAGCGCGAAAGTCACCGCAAAGCTTTGGTTGAAGCCATAACCGGAGAAAAATCACAAAAATTCTTTTTAGGCACCGATTCCGCGCCGCATGCACAATCCGCCAAAGAAAATGCCTGCGGCTGCGCGGGCATTTTCAGCGCCGCCACCGCCATCGAGCTGTATGCCGAAGTGTTTGAAAAAGCCGGCGCGCTGGACAAACTCGAAGCCTTTGCCTCGAAAAACGGCGCCCGTTTCTACGGCCTGCCCGAAAACCCACGCACCATTACCCTGGTGAAACACCCCCGTGAAGTGGTTTCCAAAATACCGTTCGGCAACGGCGGTTCATTAGTGCCGATGCGGAGCGGAGAAAGTATCGATTGGACGGTGGAATATTAAAAACCTTTCAGACGGCCTGACCAACCGGTTGGGGCCGTCTGAAAGATGATTCGCGAAGAAGGATGAATTTAATGTAAAAACGGGTTCCTCTTCAATCACCGACATAATGATCTGTATAAAGTTCTATTGAAAATGTTGCGGGAAGATCCTTTAACATGGATTTTGCTTCCTAAGCCTCTAAATTAATATTCCATTCTCATTCTTTCATAAACGTTATATTTTCATTGAGACTGTATTAGATTGGCAGTTATGTCGCCCTACAAAAATGAAGATAAAAACTAAGAAAAAGGGGCTGTACTAGATAACTAGGGAAATTTAACTTCAGGTTAGAATAATCCCTATGAGAAAAAGTCGTTTAAGTCAGTACAAGCAAAACAAACTGATTGAACTATTTGTTGCAGGTGTTACCGCCCGCACAGCGGCGCAATTAGTTAGCGTCA